>JAYGDG010000091.1:0-27831 GCA_046583015.1 Pirellulaceae bacterium
AGCCTGCAGACGACAAGAAGCCTGCAGACGACAAGAAGCCTGCAGACGACAAGAAGCCTGCAGACGACAAGAAGCCGGCAGACGAGAAGGCTCAACCCCCAGCAGATGCACAGCCGCCGACAGAGAAACCGGCCGAGCCACCGGTTACGCTTTCCAAGGAACAAATCCAGAAGATCATCGACGGAATCCGTAAAGAAAACGAACGCAAGCTGAACGAATACCAGGAAAAACTGGCTGCTTCAGAAAAACGAGTCCAGGAACTCAACGCCCGTTTTGCGAACTGGTGTTTCATCATCGATGAAAAAGTCTACAACCAGATTCACCTCAGCCAGACCGATGTGATCAAGGAAAAGGAGGAATCTGACCTCGGTAATTTCCGAGACCTGGATCCACTAAATCCTAATCTACCTGGCACGCCACCACCTGGTGGCAACCCGTTGCTGCCGAATTTACCGCCACAGCCCTAAGCAGGCTGGCGGTTTTGCCTGGAAACTCATTCCCCGTCGGGCGATCCCAATTCGCGTAACAGTTCAAACGTGTAGATTCCCGTATCGTGACCGTCGCTGAAGGTCAGGCTATAGGCATAGTTTCCCACGGGAGCCATCTGGTCGACCCGTAAAGGCTGCGCCGCTGCCAGGTCCACCACGGGCAATACCTGCTTTGGTGCTTCGGCTGCTGTCTGACGTTCATCGCGACAGGTTGCACAGGGACAACTCTTTCGCAACTCGCTCACCGTGTACAGTCGTCGTTCTCCATCACTCCAGGTGATCCGCAACTGGTCCGGTTCGAGACGTTCAAGTTCTGTTGGATAGATACTCATTGTCCTGTTTCCGCCCACCTGACTTATGTCGTATCCGAGAAATCCACCAGACACTGTCGCAGTCGTTCCACTTCCTCTGCCGTGTTGTAGTGGACCAGGCCAATCCGCAACATCCCAGCCGGTTCCAAGCCAAGCGATTCGGTGAACTCGAGGGCATAATAATTCCCGTGCCAGGCAAAAATTCCCTGCTGCCCCAAACGTTCAGCCAGTTGGGCTGCCGTCAAATTGTCATGGGTAATGGAAACCGTGGGAACACGCTCGGCAAGCCGAGCCAGGTCAGAAATCCCCCACACTTTAATCTGCTCAATCGCATTTAAGCCTTCGAGCAGTTGCCTGGTCAATTCGGTCTCATAGTCCTCAATGGCAGTAAAAGCGACTTGCAGTGCCTCGCGACGCGCCAGGTCGTCCTGACCTTTCAACTGGCAACCCAAGTCGGCCAGGTAATTGACTGCTGCCAGGGCTCCCGCAATCCCTTCATGGTTTTGCGTACCGGTCATCCATTTAGCGGGTAACGCGTTCTCTGCCGGCCTCACCTTGTAGGCGGTCAATTCTTCCAGCAGCGCCCGACGGCCCCAGCAAACTCCCACGTGGGGCCCGAAGAACTTGTAAGTCGAGCAAGCCAGGAAGTCACAATCCCAGGCGGGCACATCGATCAAACGATGGGGCGCATAATGAACCGCATCAAGAAATACCAGTGAGCCTGCGTCATGTGCCCAGCGGCAAATGTCCTGCACCGGATTAATTCCACCGGAAGCATTCGATGCACAACCGACGGCAACCAACCGTGTCTTTTCTGACAACTTGTCTTGCAGCGCCTCCAGGTCCAGCGTGTAGTCATCCACGCGGAGGTCAATAAAGTGGACGGTAACCCCGGCATCTTCAGCGGCCAGCACCCAGGGACTAACATTCGCATCGTGATCCAATCGGGTCACCACGATTTCATCACCTGGAGACCAGGTTCGCGCCAGTGAGCGAGCCAGTGAAAAGGTCAATGACGTCATGTTGGCACCAAACGCCACTTCCGCTGAATCTTCTACCCCGAGCAGATCGGCTAATGCTTGATGCGCTTCGGCCAGCATCAAATCGCTCTCCATGCTGGTCGGAAAAAGTCCACCGTGATTGGCATTGCAATCGCTCAAGTAACGGACCATCGCGTCAATCACACGCTGCGGAACCTGGGTCCCTGCCGGACCATCCAAGAAAATCGCTGGAGAGTCATTCACCAGCCGCGAGAGTGCTGGAAACTGCTGCCGACACTGCTCAATTAACTCGTTCGTCAATTGCATCAAGAATCTTCCTTTGGTAGCTAATTTTCTGGTGCTTTAATCACTCGGCAACTTGCGGCGGTCGCTGGTCAATGAATCGTCTTCCCTTGGCTTCAAACCTCGGCAAGGTCCCCTCGGGAACACATTCCACGGTCACGCGTAAACCCAAACGCAACTGAAACTCCTCTGCCACGCGATCAGGGTCTGACAGGGAGTCCTCGATTTCCACCAGCAGCTTATCCATTTCTTTTTCACGGTTGACCGTAAACCGGTATTCGGCCACCTCCGGAAAACTGCGGACGATCTGCTCAATCGAACTGGGAAACACATTGACCCCACGAATCACGATCATGTCGTCCGCTCGACCCAACACACCGCCAGGTAGGAACACGAAACGATCTGATCCTTTCCCGCCATAGGCCGGGCGGACCAGGTCCCCGGTTCGATAACGGATCACGGGATTTCCGGCGCGACCCAAACTGGTCAGCACCAGTTCACTTAATTCACCTTCCTGGGCCACTTCCCCACTAGTAATCGAAATGAATTCTGCCAGGAATTCGCTCTCAATCACGTGCACCCCTTCCCCTTCCGGATCGGCGTAGCCCCAGGGCCCCACTTCGGTAGCCCCCGTGTGATCAATCAAACGGGCTTGCCAGGCAGTCTCAATCCGTTGCCGAACCGCTGGAATCGAGCCACCCGGTTCACCGGCAACGACCAGGCAGCGAACCGAACTGGCTGCCAAGTCAATCTGGTTGTCCGCCGCGACTTCTGCCATGTGCAAAGCATAAGTGGGGGTGCAAAACAGTAACGTGATCTGCTGGGATTCAATCAACTCCAAGCGAGCCAGCGTACTGAGCCCGCCGCCGGGAACCACCAGCGTACCGCGGGCAGCGGTCGCTTCGTGAGCACTCCAGAAGCCAATAAATGGACCGAAGGAAAAGGCCAACAAGGCTCGGTCTGCAGCAGTCACTTCGGCAACGTCCAGCACATACTGCCAGGTATCCAGAAACCACTGCCAGTCATCGGCCGTGTCGACGACGACCAAAGGCCGTCCGCGAGTTCCCGAAGTCCGATGAAAACGAACATAATGGTCCAGTGGAAATGTGCGGTTGGTGGCCACACCATCGGTCGCCTCGTCCGATGCCAACTCCTCCTTCGTCGTAAAAGGCAATTGAGGAAGCTGATCTAGTGATTCCAGTGGCACCTGGGTGGATGACAATTTGTCGGCATAAAACTGGTTCGCTGGCAAGATCGCGGCCAGCAACTGGTTTAGCCGTGTGAGCTGATGTTGCTCTAATTCCGCTCGGTCCAGTTGTCGTAATCGACAACGCGTTTCAAAACTTATTTCAGCCATAGCCGCATCATACGATTTCGCTGTCTCCAGTAAAAGGGACTGCCGCGGTCCTCCAAAAGGAAACCACTAGTCTGAGTGACTGTCATCCTTCTCCGGTACCCCGTAACCGCCACCACCGGGTGTTTCAATTACCAGCCGGTCTCCCGGCTCTACCGTGAATTGCACCTGTCCACCCAACAATTCTGCAGGTCTGTCCTTGCGCAGCAAGGTATTGCGACCGATGGCTCCAGGTTGACCTCCTGCCAGGCCATAGGGTGGCCAGTCACTGCGCCGATTTGTCAGCAACGAAACTTCCAGCGTCTCCAGGAACTCCAGTTGTCGAATCACTCCATTGCCTCCAGGAGACCGCCCTGCTCCACCGGATCCGCTGCGGATGGAGAATTCCCACAGCCGCACGGGAAAACGCTGTTCGATAACCTCGGGATCCGTCAGCCTGGTATTGGTCATATGGGTATGGACCGCATCCGCACCCGGCGCCGTTGCCGTTGCCCCGGCACCGCCGCAAATGGTCTCGTAATAACCAAACGACTGGTTACCAAAACTCAGATTATTCATGGTCCCCTGGCTGGCAGCCGCCTGGCCAAGCGCTCCCAGCAGGACATCCACCACGCGTTGTGAGGTTTCCACGTTCCCTCCAACCACGGCAGCTGTTTCTTCATCGCTGGGGCCCGGCGACGGGTTGAGCAGGCAATCCGGGAGTCGTAACGTAATGGCCGACAGCACTCCCTGGTTCAAGGGGATTTCCTCGGCCAGCAAACAGCGCATCACGTACATCACCGCAGCACTCACAATCGCTCGATTGGCGTTCATGTTGCCCGGCAAGACCGGGTCGGTACCAGAAAAGTCAATCGTGGCCTGCTCACCCTCGATGCTGATTGCCACTTCGATACGGGCGCCATTATCGAGGTGATCGTGAAAGTGATAGTGACCGTCGTCCAAGCCTCGCAGGGCAGCTCTCATTTTCTGATCGGCGGCAGTTTGAATGTGCTTCATATAGGCCGTTACCACCGACAGGCCGGACGTCTCCACCAGTTTCAACAAATCGCGTGCCCCCTGGTTATTGGCTGCAATCTGGGCCTCGATATCGGCTACATTTTCGGCGACGCTACGGGTCGGATACGGGCCTTCCAGCAGCAGGGTGGTCAAGTCATCGATCTTTGCATGGCCCTGATCAACCACTTTGAAATTGCGAATCACCACCCCTTCTTCTGCCAGGTTCTTCGAAAAGGGAGGCATGGAACCTGGAGTAATGCCACCAATCTCTGCGTGATGGGCCCGGCTGGCTGTAAAGAACAGCCTCCGTTCACCGGTTTCGTCGTAAACCGGAGTTACTACCGTAATGTCCGGTAAATGGGAACCGCCACGATAGGGATCATTAGTAATGAAGACATCACCCGAGTGCATCTGCGGATTGTCCGCCACAATACAACGGACTGTCTCGCTCATCGCTCCCAGGTGCACCGGGATATGGGGCGCGTTAACCACCAAGTCACCCTCCGCGGTAAAGACCGCACAACTAAAATCAAAACGCTCCTTAACATTCACGCTGCATGACGTATTTTGCAGCGTAATTCCCATTTGTTCGGCGATTGCCGAAAACTGGTTATTGAAAACTTCCAGCAACACAGGATCGGCCTCTGTACTGGAACTCCCTACAGAAAGCTCCCCGCCATCGGTCAACACCAGCTCTCCACCACTATAGACTTCGGCCTGCCAGCCCGGATCGATGATCGTCGTAGACATCGACTCGACCACGATGGCAGGTCCTTCAAGCTGCATGCCAGGTTGCAAATCTGCCCGCAAATAAACTGCGGCTGCTACCTGGCGGTCATCCACGAAGAGGGGTGAGGTGCTGGCAGCCGGCAACGGTTGCGGCGGAGAAGGAACCGAAGATTCCATCCGGACTCCCGATCGCCCGGTTGCTTCCACGCGGATCGCTACAATCTCCAGGCAACGATCCGGTGTACGATAGCCATACAAGCGCTGGTGTTCCTGTTCATAACTGGCAGCAAACGTTGTTGTTTCGGAGCGAGGAATCGTCAGGGAGTTTTCCAGCCCCGTATACCGAAGGTCTAGCAGGTGACGAACCTCAATGTCTTCGGCAAGAACCCCTTCCTGCAAAACCTCCCCTGTCAACTCCTGCTCCAGCTGCTGTTGCAGGGGCATCAAGGCTGCGACCGCCTCCTCCGAATAGGGCTGGTAAATACCGACCGCCCGATGTCGAGTTACATCAGCCAATCCAATTCCGCGGGCACTGAGAATACTGGCGTCCGGATGATTCAGGATCTGGCGAATACCCAGTTCTCGGGCAACGGCGCAAGCGTGTTGAGGAGCCGCACCGCCAAAAGTGACCAGCACATGATCACGAGGATCATAACCCCTGGCAACCGAAATCGATCGAATCGCCTGGGCCATGTTATTGTTGGCAACCCGCAAGAACCCGGCCGCTAAACTCAGCGGATCATAGTGCGACTCACTCGCTTGCGAGATCTGTGCAGACAACGACTTCAATTGTTGTTCAACGGTCGCTGCGTCCAATGGAAAAGGAAACTGGTCTGGCAAGATACGGCCAACCATCAAGTTCATGTCGGTCACCGCCAGCGGACCACCATGACCGTAACAAGCTGGACCAGGATCGGCACCGGCACTGGCCGGTCCAACGGTTAAACGCAACCCGTCATAGCAGCAAATCGAACCGCCACCAGCGGCCACCGTTTCAATCGCCATCATCGGCGACACCACCCGGACACCCGCTTTCTCAGCTTCATATTCCAGTTCATAGTCCCCTTCAAATCGTGAGACGTCGGTGCTGGTACCTCCCATGTCAAAGCCAATCGCCCGTTCAAAACCGGCAGCCAGGGCAACCCGCGAGAATCCCACCACGCCACCTGCCGGCCCCGAAAACAGGCTGTCCTTACCCTTAAAACCATCCGCTGCCACCAGGCCACCCGCCGAGGTCAGTAGATGCAACGAACTGCCTGGCCCCAACGAGGTTTGCAGACGTGCCAGGTAACTGCGCAGCACCGGATTCAAATAGGCATCCACCACGGTCGTATCACCACGGGCAACGATCTTGATCAAGGGAGCCAGTTGGCTGCTGCGACTGATCTCGACAAATCCCAAATCCTCGGCGACCTGTTCTACCAGTTCTTCGTGCGCCGGGTTGGCATAGGAATTGAGCAGGCAGATGGCCAGCGATTCAATGCCCTGGGATTTCAATGCTGCCAGTTGTTGGCGGAGCTGCTCTTCGGACGGCGCTTGCAAGACGTCACCTGCGCCACTAATCCGTTCATCGATCTCCGTCACCGCCGAAAACAAGGGAGCCGGCTTAACGATATCCAGGTTGAACAATTCCGCTCGATCCTGGTAACCAATTAACAGCACATCAGCGAATCCCCTGGTTGTCACGAAAGCACAAGCGGCACCGCTGCGAGTCAGCAGGGCATTGGTGCCTCGCGTGGTCCCCAGGCGAACTGCGACTGGCGGGATCGGCGTGTCCCGACCAATACCCAGGAGGTAACGAATAGCAACCAGGGGAGCTTCTTCATCTGAATACAATTCATAACGATAACCGACCGGCGAATCCTCGAGAGGCAGGGGCGGATCGACTTGTAACTGTCCGGGCTGTTGAGTCGAATCAACAACCTGGCTGTCAGCCAGCACTTCCCCCTGGTCTCCCAGCAACCGTAATCGGTAGCCTCGCCAGACGCCCGCCGGGTCGACATTGCGACGTGGATCAACGATGCAAGTGGCAGCAGATCCGTCGGCCGCCATTCCCTTCGTGACGCCGGAACTGAGTACTTTTTGCGATTGCAAGGAACCGTTCGCGTGACAGGCAAAGCAATCGGTAAAGGTACCGCCCACGTCAATCCAGAATTGCCACGGTGACTCGCTCATGCTGGATCATCGCCTCGACAGCATTGATCAGACCGAGGCGCCATTGCTGTAACTATCCACTAGAGAGACTTGGCACCAACGCAGATCAAATGGGAATAGGTGCGCAAAAACATCCGCCCACCGGAAACGGCGGGAGTTGACCGACTGGCCTCACCGAGAGGATTCTTGGCTAACAGCTTGAACTCCTTCTCGGCAGCTACCACGAAAACGACGCCCTCTTCATCCATGCAGAACATCTTGTCGCCGACGCGTATGGGAGACCCGGAAAAGGCAGTATCCAGTCGTTTCTTCCAGTGTTCCTTGCCATCCTGGCTGTCAACACAAGTGACAAATCCCTTGTCGGACCATAAGAACATCAAACCATCGCGAAGCACCGGGGTTGGCACATAGGGCGCTTGCCTGGTAATCCGATAGGCAATCTTGGGTTCGCTGCTTGCTCGAACCATAACAATATAGTTCCCGCCACCGCCTGATCCGGTGGAGCCAAAAATCAAGTCTCCGGCGATGATCGGTGAACTGACCGTCCGCATCGTGAATGCTTCCACTGCCCAGTTCTCTGCACCCGTTTCCGGATCCACGCTGAACATCCCATTGCCCGTGTTGTAACAAATCAGCTGGGGCTTACCCCCTTTGGGGCTGTAAATGCAAGGTGCGGTGTAGCAAACATTGACACTCAGACGGGGCAATCTCCAGCGCTCTTTACCCGTCTTGCGGTCAAAGGCCATCAGGAAACTGACACCCGGCTTTTGACCCGGCTTCAATTGGTTTGCCTGTTGAGAGTTGGACAGAATCACCATGTCGCCGTAGAGCACCGGTGAGGTGCCAAAACCGTGCTGGCTTTGCCAGCGTCCGAGATCCAAACTCCACTGTTCGTTTCCATCGTGATCAAGTGCTTTGAGTGTTGTTTCAGTGGGAGTCGACCAGGCAACATAAAGCCGCTCGGCATCAACCGTGGGGGTTGATGAGGCAAAGCTGCTGCGGACGTGTAAATGATGGGCTTGCGACGCGTATTGCTTCTGCCAGATGATCTTGCCAGTCGTTGCCGCGATACAAAGCACGTAACGGGTAGCCTTTTTCGGGTCGGCACTGATCAAGAACACCTTGTCACCCCAGATCATGGGTGATGAATGTCCAATGCCAGGTAACTTAACCTTCCAGTTGAAATCTTTTTCCGCCCACTTGGCCGGGAACGATTTCAAGGAACTCACTCCCTGGCCATTGGGACCGTGAAAACGAGTCCATTCCTGTCCGGTGACAGGTGCGGACGCCAGGAAACTCAACAAAACCAAGAAAACAAATTGCTTCGTCAAGCGTTGCATAGATCGATCTTCCTTTTTCAGAGAATTATCACCGTCTGCGCCCGTGTTTCTTACCCCCTACAAAAACCCAATCCTAAATCACGAACTGACCGTTGACCAGTAGTACCTGGCTACTTGAATGCCTGCGAAGTGACCCAATTGACAATGCGCCAGTCCATCCAACGCCGGTCTCGATCAACTCCTTTCACACCCAGGTAGCCCAAATGACCACCATGTTGAGTTTTGAACAACCGCAGACAATCAGACTGCGGGATTTCGTTAAATATTTCGCTGGGCACCACGGGATCATCTTCGGCAACCAGTATTTTCGTCTCAATTGAAATGGACTTTAGCAACGGACCGGCGCTACTCAACGCGTAATAATCCTGGGCGTCTTGAAAACCATTGACCCGCGAGGTGTAACAGTCATCAAACTCAAAGACGGTGCGGGGTCGAGCGCCGGATGGCAGTTCCTCTACCGCTGCCATCCGTTGACAGCGCTTTCGGACTTGGCGACAGAGCTGTCGGAGGAATCTGCGGTCATAGAAACGTCGCTGGGGCCTGCTGAGATTGACCGCGCAGTACTCCAAGTCAATTGGTGGTGCCACAGCGATCACCGACTGCAAGTTCCACTTTGCTGCCGAGCCAGATTCTCCGGCCAGTTTAAGGACCGCATTGCCGCCAAGCGAAAAACCAACCAGCGTCACCGCAGACTGTGGACAACAACCGGTTACCCAGTCCAACAGGTCAGCAATGTCATCACTGCGACCGGCGTGGGCTGTTTTCATTGACAGAAATTCAGCGGCACCACAGCCCCGCTGATCCATGCGAAACACCCGAACTCCCTGCCGTTTCAACTTGGCTGCCACGCGCACCATGTAACCTGAGCGATGATTGCCTCCCAGCCCATGAACCAGCACAGCCACCGGATCTGCCGGTTTCCACTGGGCTGGCAAGTCATCGTGAACAACCAGCTGGTCGCCATCAGAGAGGCTTAACGTCTGCGGTCGAGCAGTATAGGGGAAGCGGCTTCCAAACAGTAGATTTCCCAACACGGTCTGGCGGTGACCGCAGCTCATCAACAGGCAGGGTTGAAACTCAGGAATCGCTGACTCATTCATTACTTTGGCGATACTGGTTGTTTTTTCTGACTGGCTGCTTTTTGATCCAACTCTGACAATTTCAGCCGCACGCTAACGATATAAGGCGGCTGGCCTGCCGTCCAATGTCCATAAGTAGTGGCGACGATCGTATCATCCGGCAAGATCTCAACACCTGGATAAGCGCAATCACCACTTTTATGGTTGTCCATCAGTCGTACCCGGTACTGTCCTTCGCGCCCCTGGACGATATCGTCATACGTGCCCACCCAGCCAACCCAGTCTCCCTTGGTCGGACTCACGTGCGTCGTGTCACGAAAACTGATAAACAACCTTCCGTCGGACGTATAAACTCCCGTATGACGATCACCGGTTAGTGACGCGGGTAACTCAACGGGTTGACTCCAGGTCTTACCCTCGTCGTTGGAGAGGATCAGGAAGGAGTTTAGGCGGCGACTGTTTTCTCGCAGCAGGACTGCCAGTTGCCGACCATCAGGAGAACGAATGATACCCGGCTCACAAAGGTGAGCCTGTGGGTGGGCAGCAATCACCTCGGGAGCTGACCAGGTTAAACCACCATCTTGCGAGAGCGTCTTATAGACGAAGAACTTACTTGGTTTGCCGGCTTTTTTCAGGAATCGCCCGTCATCGTGAAACAACGCCAAGTAGTCTCCGCTGGTGAGTCGGGTGAGACAGCCCATCGTCACGATACCACCAAAATCACCGATTTTCTTCAGCGGCGTCCACTCTTTCCCATTATCTTCCGAGACCGCCATGCGAATCGGATATAAGCCCGAAAACATGATAAGGCGTTTCACACCTTGAGGATCAATCACCCGGTGAATCGTGGGAACTTCCTGTGAAGTCGACCAGTTGTCAGGAACAGGCAGTCGTTTGGACCAGGTCTTCCCGCCATCGAGACTCCGTTTCATGACAATGGGTCCGCGGCCATGACCCTTCGGATACACGGCAATCATGGTCCGGTTATCTTCCAGTAAAACGGTCGTCACATGCCCCAGGTACTGTCCGGCTTCTCGGTCGACCAGCACCTGCCGGTGCTGCTCCGCTGCCAGATCAATGGTGGGAATCGAATATCCTTTGTTTTTCGATGCTGGACGATCGACGAGCGCTCCGGTGGCTGCAAATTGTTCAATCTGCATCGTACTGCGCCAGGGACTGAAACCAATTTGTCCAAGAGGTCCGTCATGCTTGAACGTATGAATTGATTTCCCGTTAATGGAAAATTTAATCTCATCCTGGCGGCGCTCTACCTGGAAATCAATCCAGGCACCCCGCTCGAACGCGGTGGCACTTCGCCTAATGTTTTTGTAGCCACCAAAGAGCGGCCCGTTCAAGAAAATCTCCTCTCCCTTGGCCCCTTCGAACCCAAAGAAACTGTCTCCCAACACAAAGCCGGCCGCTGACTTCGCCTGGTTGAGCATGCGTAATCTGGCCGTGACCTTAAAATCTCCCCTACCAATCATCTTGTCCGCATAGAGAAAAGTACGCTCTCCTTTTCCCTCGAGCCCTTGTTGGCGAGACTGCCACTGGTTGCTGGCATCATGGACACCCACGGCTTTTCCGTTGTGCACAAAAGTGCGCTGCTGTTCTTCGCCGCTGGCCAGCGAATTGAGCGAGGCAACCATCAAGGCCAATCCGGTAAGTACCTGGCTTCTTGACCTATTCATCCATTTTTTCCTTATTTCACTTGCCATAGGTCACCTCGTTATGCCGTAGTGTTCGATCTTACGGTAGAGGGTTGCCCGTCCGATTCCCAGCAACTTGGAAGCTTCCGGGACATTACCTGCTGTCCGTTGGAGTGCCTGCTCGATCAATTTCTGTTCCCACGTTTCGATATTAAGAGATGCCCACTGTGACTCATCATTTTCCGCGGGTTGTCCCGCGTCTCGCAAGCCCAAGTCGGTACGCTGGATCACTTCTCCTTCTGCCAGGACCACCGAGCTGTCGATGACGTTCCGCAATTGCCGAACATTGCCCGGCCAACGATAGTCTAGCAGGCAGCGACGAGCTTCGTCTGACAACTGCAGATTTGGCCGACCGTGCTGACTGCTAAAATGGGCCAGGAAAAAATCAACCAGTGTTGCTACATCGTCGCCTCGTTCCCGCAGCGGCGGAATATAGAGTTCAAAGACACTGAGGCGATAATACAGATCTTGGCGAAACTTTCCTGATCGAACATAGTCATTGAGATCCTGGTTCGTAGCAGCGATCACACGAACATCAACCGTTACCTCTTCACTGCTGCCAACTGGTTGAAATGAATGCCCTTCCAGGATTCTCAGCAGCTTTGCCTGGCCTGCCAGTGAAAGTTCACCCACTTCATCGAGGAACAGCGTTCCCGAGTCTGCCTGGCGAAACCAGCCCTGGTGATCCTGTTCCGCACCGGTAAACGCTCCCTTGCGATGTCCGAACAACTGGCTGTCTATTAAATCGGGTGCAATTGCAGCGCAGTTAACGGCCAGCATGGGGCGATCCAGGCGCGCACTACAACGGTGAACACCGCGGGCGACAAGCTCTTTACCGGCACCACTTTCACCACGGATCAGGACGCAGCCAGTCGCCTGTCCGATCTTCTCCATGCGGGATTTAAGCTCCTGCATTGGCAAACTTTCACCAATCATCTCGTCGGCATCCGCCGTTTTAGCGACTAGTCGCTGGTGATCAACTTGCAATCGTGTTTGCTGTCGTGTGCGGGCCAAGGCGACTGCCAGTAATCTTGACACGGCGAGAACCATCTCAAAATCCTGGTCTTTGAAGTGACCGGAACTGCGATAAAGATGGACTGCGCCAAGCGTGTTTTGCTGGTGAATCAACGGCACACACAAACCGTCAGCAAACTGTGTCAAACTGGCCGCCTCATTGAGGCTTGTTTCATTATTGATCCAGACGGCTCTTCCCTGGCGGCAAACCAACTCGGTCAGCGACTCACTCAAAGCAACTGTTTCAGCAGCATCACTGGGAATTACCAGCTTGGGCTTCAACTGACCATCGTCGTGCACCCACAAGAATCCAGTAATCGAAGCCTGGGTCTGTTCGTGCAGCAGTTCCAGGGCAAGGCGGACGACATCATCCGGATCATCAACTTCCCACAAACGAACCGCCAGTTGATAGAGATTCAACAGGTCTTCAACTCGTTCTGAGTTCCACGATCCAGGCAGCGGGCCATCACCACCGTCTGCTGGTTGCACCGCGACATCACGGACGAGCGTCTGATTAACAACAGTTTGGGGGCCCAATCCTGCGGCACTGGGCAACGTGGTTCCCTGTTGAAACTGGAATTCTGAACTGCCCAGTCGAAAGCTGCAATCATGTTGCAAGGCCAGATCGTCTACGGGACTGCCATCAACGAACGTACCATTTCTGCTATCCGCATCGCGCAACCGCCACTGCTGACCGTGGCGATAGACAATCGCATGAACGCGAGAGCTTAACGGATCGTTGAGAACAATCTCGCAGTCCAATCCTCGCCCAATTCGAATATCATCCTCTCCCTCAAGCAGGATATACCTGCCGCAGTGATCACCGGCGGTTACGACCAGGTAGCTGTACAGCTGAGCATTCACAGAATTCACCAGGAACCTTGCACTGTTGAACCATTGCACTGGTTGTGGAAGGAAACCACCCTCACACAAACTGACGTTCAATCGTAACCCCTGGACGGAGAAGGCGGAAGCGTTACCGGACAGTCCTCCAGTCTCAACTCATGGGCAGCCTCCAGAACAGTAAACGCTGGTAGCACGGAAGTGTCCGCTTAGTGACTCAAAAGCTGCTTTGGGGCGCTGGAAAACCGGCTCACGAGACCCGAACCGAAGGCCTTCAAAGCCCACGAACTGGCTAAACCCCAAACTGGATCGAACTCCGAGCTTGTCCCTGCTAATATTTTCCTCTATTATTGATAACTCATTAGTTGTGGAGAACTTACGTTGTTCAATAACATCGTCTGATGTGATCGAGATGAAGGGGATCCCATGCGTCATTGCAGATGGCTTGCGAGTCGAAGTGTTCGTTCCCTGTTGATGGTTTCCGTTCTGATCACGGTCGTCACCTTTGGTTTCTGGGGCAGTCACGCAGCAGAACTGGATAAACCAACGGCCAAGGATCGACGGGTCACGTTGCTGATCAGTTCCCTGATTCAGCGCCAGCACCTGTCGAAGCACGCGCTGGATGACGAGATTTCTGGCAGGGCAATAAAGACATTCTTCAAGACAATCGACCCCTTGAAGCTCTACTTCCTCCAGACCGACATCGACGAATTCATGAAACAGCGGGATGAGATCGATGACATGATCAAGAAGGGTGACGTCTCGATCGCCTATACCATCTACAATCGCTATCTCGAGCGGGTTGACGAGCGCGTCGAAATGGCCCTGGAGCTGATCAAGGAAACACATGACTTCACCGCCGACGAGTACATGATCAGCAAAACAAAAAAGATGCAGTACGCTAAAAATACGGCGGCAGCCAGGGAGCGGTGGCGTAAGCGAATCAAGTTCAATTTACTTTCGCTCAAAAGCGAAGAGATCGAAGGAGAGAAAGCCCAGGAGCGTTTGACCCGACGGTACACAAGCTATGGAAAGCAGCTGCATCAAACCAGTGGTGACGATCTGCTGGAGATGTTCCTAACGAGTGTCACCAGTAGTTTTGACCCGCACACAACTTATTTTTCTCCGCCTACCCTGGAAAATTTCCAAATCCAAATGCGACTCAAGCTAGAAGGCATCGGTGCTCAGTTACAGATGAGTGATGGCTTCACCCGAGTGACCAAGATCATTCCAGGCGGCGCGGCAGACAAGCAGGGTGACTTAAAACCTGAAGACCGAATCGTCAGCGTGGGACAAGGTGAAGAGGGCAACATGGTCGACGTGGTTGACATGAAACTACAGAACGTCGTCAAGCTAATTCGAGGCAAATCAGGGACGATTGTAAGACTCGGAGTCACACCCAAGGGAAGTAATGAACGCAAGGTCTACAAGATAACGCGTGCGAAAATTGCCCTGACGGATAGTGAAGCACGCAGTGAAATCCTGGAAACCAGCAAGAAAGCGGACGGCAGCCCCTATCGGATCGGCGTCATCGTGTTGCCAAGTTTCTATATGGACATGGAAGGTGCTCGCAAAGGCCTCCCTGACTTTAAAAGTACGACACGTGACGTACGCCGCATCCTTGATAAATTAAACGAGGACGAAAAAGGGATCGACGCCATCGTGCTCGATCTTTCACAAAACGGTGGTGGAAGCCTCACCGAAGCCATCAACCTGACTGGCCTGTTCATCAACAGTGGAACCGTGGTCCAGGTACGGGATCCCAGCGAGCGTGTGCAGCAGTACGACGACACGGATGCCAGCATGACCTGGAAAGGGCCCCTGGTGGTCGTCACGAGCAAATTCAGTGCAAGTGCCAGTGAGATTCTGGCGGGAGCAATCCAGGACTACAATCGTGGCGTCATTGTTGGCGACAAGGCAACGCATGGAAAGGGCACGGTCCAAAGCCTGCTCGACCTGGGTTCACAATTGTTCGGGATCTCCAATCCACCCAACCTGGGCGCGCTGAAGCTAACGATGCAACAGTTTTATCGTCCCGACGGGGATAGCACGCAGCGCCGCGGAGTGCTTGCCGATGTCGTTCTGCCGGCTTTCAGTAACCACATGGATGTGGGAGAAGAAGACCTTGATTACTCACTTAAGTTTAACCAGGTCAAGGCTGCCAAGCATGATGACTTTCAGATGACCAGCAAGGAATCGATCGAGAAGCTAAGGAAGCTGTCGTCGCAAAGGCGGGCCAAGTCCGAGGATTTCAAGAAGCTGGCCGCTAACATTGAAAAATACAAGGAACAGCGCTCTCGCGACAAGATTACGCTCAACGAAAAAGCCTTCTTTAAGCAACGCGAATCGTTCGATGCTGACAAGGAAGACGAAAAACGAGCGCTCGAACAAAACAAGGATACCAGCAAGATCTTTCCGCTGACGTTCTACAACAAAGAAGTGCTGGCCGTGACAGTCGACTACTTGAAAGGGCTGGGCGACCACAAGATCGCCCAGGTGCAACCCTAGTCGTTTTGAAGGGCAGGTGTCACGTCAAGGGAATTCGCATGCCGTCAAAGGCCAGTTCTATGGTCGGCGGCAAGCTCGCATTGGTTGCCGCATAGTCCAAGTCGTGGGAAATGTGCGTCAACACAGTTCGCTTCGGTTTTAATTGTTTTGCCACGGCAACTGCTTCATCCAGTCCAAAGTGAGTTTCGTGGGGACGGCGACGCAATGCATCAAGAATCAACACGTCCAAACCCTCCAGTAACTGCATGCTCTCGTCCGGGATATGATTGGTATCCGTACAGTAAGCCACGTTCCCAAAACGAAATCCTAGCACTTCAAAATAGGGCCCATGCCGTAAACGAATGGGAATGACAGGTAACCCCAAGACTTCAAATGGATCGGTACTGATTCGCTGAAAAACAAGCTGCGGGATCGACCCCGCATGCGTTGGCTGGCGATCTGTAAAGGCGTAGTCGAACGACGTCCGAATTCGCTGTTCCACGTTTTCTTCGCATAACAGTGGTACCGGATGCCCCAGGTAAAACTGAAACAAACGCAAATCATCCAGGCCAAAAATGTGGTCCGCATGTTCATGCGTAAAAAGCACGCTATGAACGACGCCAATGTTTTCCCGCAACAACTGAAACCGCAAGTCGGGAGGTGTATCGACCAGCAGATTACCCCCAGGTGCTCCCAGAATGATCGAGCAGCGCGTACGGTTATTGTGGCTATCGTCGCTGGTGCACACGTCGCACTGGCAGCCAATGGCTGGCACACCGGTAGACGTACCGGTGCCCAGCATGATCAACTCACCCGGAAACTCTGTAGTGGCAAATTTGCCTGCCAAAACTCTAGCTCCCATTCCAATCATATGATCCGTTGCAGTGAACGATCGCCAACTCATGGCTCTGCAAAAACTTGGCAGATTCAGAGGCCGCTGGCAAGTCGGGCGAGACGGGAGCGAATGATGCCATCCGCCCTGCTCTTACTCCCCCCAGCCTGGACTTCAATCCACTGCCGTTGACCCAGCAACTGGCTGGTTATAAACTATTTCCACTGCAAATGTTACGGTTTCATCCAAGACAAAACGACTTCTCGCAACAACGTTTAAACTCATGCCGTCACTAGAACGAATCTGGGAATTAGTCGCTTTTTTCTTTTCCGCCTTATTGCGCGGATTTGAACGTGGTGTCACCTCGCTATTCGGATCCGCCAATCAGCGAGCCCTCAACCGCTTTAGGCAAATTGAAGACGAGGTCCTGGCCCTGGAATCCCGTTACGAACCCCTGTCGAATGAGGAACTCAAGCAACAGACCGACGTTTTCCGAGACCGCCTAAAAACGGGCGAAACGCTCAACGATATCATGTTCGAGGCGTTTGCGGTCTGTCGTGAAGCGGGTAAACGTTACCTCAACATGCGGCATTACGATTGCCAAATCACCGGGGGCGCGGTTTTACACGAAGGATCGATTGCCGAGATGATCACCGGGGAAGGTAAGACGCTGGTCGCCACCCTGCCCGCTTATTTGAATGCACTGTCGCGACAGGGCGTTCACGTGATCACGGTGAACGATTACCTGGCACGACGCGACATGGAGTGGATGGCACCCCTCTACATGGGACTGGGATTAACCGTCGGGGCGATCCAGAGTGACATGGATGTCCACAAACGGCAAGCGGCCTACGCCTGCGATATCACTTATGGAACTAACAACGAATTTGGCTTTGATTACCTTCGCGACAATATGCGACCGGCGGCACAGGGAGATGATCGTTACCCGAAGTACCAGCAGCAATCTCAGGGCAAACTCAATTTTGCCATTATTGACGAAGTCGACAACATCCTGGTGGACGAAGCCCGAACTCCACTGATCATCTCCGGACCTGCACATGACAACATCCGCAAGTATGCCGATGCTGACCGCATTGCGCGACAACTGAAAAAAGAAGAGCATTTCCTGGTCAACGAAAAAGACCATTCGGCTAATTTAACCGACGAAGGGGTCCGGGCGGCTGAGCGACTGGCTGGTGTTGAGAGTTTCTATACGGCAGGCAACATGGAATGGCCTCACTTGCTCGACAACTCATTAAAAGCCCACTACCTCTACAAAAACGATGTCAATTACGTTGTCAAAGAAGGTCGTGTGATTATCGTAGACGAGTTTACGGGGCGTCTCATGGAAGGTCGCCAATGGAGCGATGGATTGCACCAGGCCGTTGAGGCCAAAGAGGGCGTCAAGATCAAGGAAGAGACGCAAACGCTGGCAACCATCACGCTGCAGAATTTCTTCAAACTCTATAAGAAACTCGCTGGTATGACCGGTACGGCAATGACCGAAGCCAACGAGTTTTTGAAGATTTATGGACTGAACGTGGTCGCCATTGAACCCAACCGAACCTTGCACCGAACCGAACATCCGGATGTGATCTACCAAAGCGAGCGAGAAAAGTATGTAGCCGTCGCTGATGATATCGAACAGGTCTACAAGTGGGACATCATTACGCTTAAAAACGGCAACGAAGTCTTCGGCGAGATCTCCAAGCAAAACAGTGACAGTGTCTATCTTGTGCCTCATGAATCAAAGCAGACGGAAGTCATTCCGAAAGCGGAAATCGCCAGCATTGCAGAGCGTGGACGACCTGTTCTCGTGGGAACCGTTTCGATCGAAAAGAGTGAACGGATTGCCAGTCTGCTGGAACAACGGGGAATTCCTCATGAAGTACTCAATGCTAAACACCATAAACGGGAAGCGGAAATCGTTGCTCAGGCTGGCAGACTGGGGGCAGTCACCATTGCCACGAACATGGCCGGTCGTGGTACGGACATCGTACTGGGGGGAAACCCTGAAACCATGGCCTGGGCTCGGCTTCAGGATCGTTACGAAACACGACTCGATGTTCCGCACGAAGAGTGGACTAGCCTGATCGGCGAAATTGAAGAAGCCGAGAACATGGTCGCGGACGGTGAACAGGTAAAAAAGATCGGCGGCCTTCACGTTATCGGCACGGAACGACACGACGCCCGACGTATTGACCTGCAATTACGTGGGCGCTGTGGACGCCAGGGAGATCCCGGAGACAGCCGTTTCTTTCTTTCCCTGGAAGACGACTTGATGCGCATTTTTGCGGGTCCCTGGGTGAAGGGACTGCTGGCACGCTTGGGAATGAAAGAAGGAGAACGTATCGAGAGCAAACTGGTCACGCGACGAATCGAAGGTGCTCAGAAGAAAGTAGAAGAACGCAACTTCGAAATCCGCAAGAACCTGTTGGAATATGACGAGGTGATGGATGAACAGCGCAAACGGGTTTACTCCTACCGTCAGCAAATTCTCGATGGGACGAATTGTCGCAATTTAATCCTGGACAACATTCGCAACCAGGTTGCCCATTACCTGAACATTTTCCTGCACCGTTATTACTCGTCGGAATCCTTTGCCGACTGGGCCAGCACCCGACTTGCAACCCCGTTTGAAGCTCGCGATTTCCAGGGGCTGACCTTCAAGGATGCGGAACTCTTTGTTCGCGATCATGCTGAGAGGATGGTTGAAACCCAGGTACTGGATGCCATCGAAGAGAATCTTCCTGCCGACCAGGAAGAAGAATGGAACTGGGAAGCACTAACCAAGATCGTCAACCAACGTTGGAACCTGAACTACCGGGATCGAGACTTGAAACGTTTTGGACGAAATAACCTGTCCAGCGAACTGATCGAACAGGCGAGACTGACCGTCTCCAAGATCGAACTCTCCGATGGCGAAAGCCTGTTAGACGAAGATTATGCCTTCACAACGGCCATTGCCTGGGCAGAACACAAATTTGGTGTCATCCTCGAACTCAATGAGATCCGTGATGCCGACCCAGACGAACTTAAAGAGCTGGTCTATGGGAAAGCCGAGGCAATCTACGGTCACAAGGAGTCCGAATACCCCATCATGGCAGGCCTCTATCGGTTTGCCCAGGGAGAACAGGGGCGTATCGATCGTGACGGTTTGATCAGCTGGGCACGAGACCGCTTCGAAGTTGAGCTAACCGTCGACGATCTGAAAAACAAGCAACGGGACGAAGTCCGAAAGTTACTGGTGCAATACAGTAATCAGCACCAGGAAAAATCCAGAGTCGTTCTGCAAGAAATGCAACAACAGCTGTCCGGATACCTTGATGCGATCAATGGACACTCGGCAACGACTACCAGGTCTGGCGACAACGGAGCACTCAAGCCATTATCACAATGGCTGCAAGATAACCTCTCTTATCAACTGGATGTGGAAGAGATCGCTCGACTGGATCAGGAGCAATTGAGCAATAAGTTAACTGCCGTCTTTGAAGACAGGTATCGTCCCGAGATGCAGCGGATGGAACGAACCTTGCTGCTCGAGATCGTTGATACCGCCTGGAAAGACCACTTGCTGGTGATGGATCACTTGCGCAGTTCGGTCGGCTTGAAGGGATATGCCCAGATGGATCCCAAGGTCGAATACAAGCGCGAAGGTATGAAGCTGTTTGACCAAATGTGGCAGTCTATCGAAGAACGCACCACCGACCTGGTTTTCCGTATGGAACAACTGGACGAAGACTTTGTCGGATCTACCTGGAACGAATCCGCCGCCAGTCATGACGAGGCACAAAGCACCAGCGAAATGGCTCAACAACAAGAGGCGGCCATCGACTCCAGTGGTGAGCAGGGTGGACGCCTTGATCCTATCCGAAACCGTAATGAACGTGTCGGTCGCAACGACATTTGTCCGTATTGCGACAGCGGTAAAAAATATAAGAATTGCTGTCTTCGAAAGAAAAACGCCTAGTCGACTTCGATGCATGTCGTACCTGTTGAACCTGGTTTATCTGATCACCCTGGTAATCGCTTCGCCGTGGTTCGTCTATAACGCGATCCGTAAAGGCAAGTACCGGCAAGGCTGGGGAGCGAAGTTCTTGGGCCGTGTCCCTTGGCGTTCACGTGAACGACCTGGCATCTGGTTACATGCTGTGAGTGTGGGTGAAGTCAATCTGCTGCAACCCCTGTTGGCGGCCATTGAAGACAAACATCCTGACTGGGAATGTGTCATCTCAACGACGACACGCACCGGTTACGAATTAGCCCGGCAAAAGTATGCCCCGCGTTCAGTCTTCTACTGCCCACTTGATTTCAGCTGGGCTGTTCGCACCGCCCTGCGCCGGATCCAGCCTCAACTGCTCGTGCTGGTCGAACTCGAACTGTGGCCCAATTTAATCCGCTGGGCCAAACGGTCCGATATACCAGTCGCAATCGTCAATGGTCGCCTCAGCGCGTCAAGCGCTCGCGGTTATTCCCGCATCCAATTCCTGATACGAAGACTGCTGCAATCCACCAGTTTAGTGGCCGTTCAAAACGAAGAATATGCTGAACGATTTCGACAACTGGGAGCTGTTCCAGATCAAATTCATGTTACCGGTTCACTAAAATTTGATGGCATTGACCTTGATCGCGAGAACCCGGCAACGCGGCAACTGGCGGCGCTGGCAGGGATCAGTGACCAGGATGTCGTCTTTCTCGCTGGCAGTACGCAATCTCCTGAAGAACAGTTCGCTGTCTCTGTGTTTCGCCAGCTGGTCAGTCGTTATCCCCGTTTGCGACTGATCCTGGTACCGCGACACCCGGAACGTTTCGCCGAAGTCGCCAGCATGCTTGACCAGCAAGGCATCGAGTGGCAGCGGCGCAGTGAGCTTGATACGGACGCCAGCGACACACCCCCACCCGTTCTGCTGGTCGACGCCATGGGAGAACTGGGGGCCTGGTGGGGCACCGCCCAGATTGCCTTCGTAGGGGGCAGCCTGGGAAAACGGGGTGGGCAGAACATGATCGAACCTTCTGGCTACGGGGCCGCAGTCAGTTTCGGCCCTCATACGCAGAACTTTCGTGATACCGTGGAGATGTTACTTCAGCAAGAAGCGGCAGTGGTTGTCCAGGACGAACAAGAGCTAACCAGTTTCGTTCAACAGTGCCTGGAAGATCCGGAATCTGCCCGCCAACTGGGACAACGTGCGCAGCGGTTTGTCGCCAGTCAAAACGGCGCAACCGAACGAACCGTGGCACTGCTAGAATCGCTGGTCAACACCTAGAATCAGTCGGCTTCGATCTGTCCTGGCCCCATGGAAACCCGTCGACAAGTGCCTTTCTGGTTGCCGCTGAGCGGTTGTCGATCATCTTGCTCTATGGCTATAATCAACGTTCCTGAAGACGCTGGTTTCACATGACTAGTGTGGTTATTTTTTCGTGTTACTCAACAACGAGGGTCTGCGTCGTGGCAATCGGCAATTATCTGTTTACCAGTGAATCGGTCAGTATGGGGCATCCCGACAAGCTTGCTGATCAAATTTCTGACGGCATACTAGATGCTTTTATTGACCAGGATCCACAGAGCCGGGTCGCTTGCGAAACACTGGTCACTACCGGACTGGCAATGATTGCTGGCGAAGCGACCAGTAACGCTCAATTCTCCCATGAAGAAGTCATCCGCCAGGTAATCCGGGAAGTAGGCTATACCGACGAGGCCATGGGGATGAGTGCGGATGGCTGTGAGGTGCTCGTCAAGCTTGACAAGCAGAGTTCCGACATTGCCATGGGTGTGGATGCTGATGACATCACAGGAAAATCCATTGGTGCCGGAGATCAGGGCTTAATGTTCGGCTTTGCCTGCCGCGATACCGCCGAATTAATGCCACTACCGATTGCCCTGGCCCATCGCCTTTTAGACCGTCTGAACGAAGCACGATTTGGCAAAGAAGTCTCCTGGTTAAGACCAGATAGCAAGAGCCAGGTCACGGTCGAATTCAAAGACAACCAGCCGGTCCGAATCGACACCGTCGTCATTAGTACCCAGCATGACGACGAGGTCTCCAACGATGAGATTCGCTCGTTTGTCATCGATCAGATCGTCCAACCGCTGCTGCCAGAAGATCTCGTCCACGGTGAAATCACCTATCACGTCAATCCAACTGGTCGATTCGTGACCGGTGGGCCCCTCGGTGATTGTGGATTAACGGGAAGAAAAATCATCGTGGACACCTATGGTGGTTGGGGCCGGCATGGCGGCGGTGCTTTTAGTGGCAAGGATCCGACAAAAGTTGACCGTAGTGCAGCCTATATGGCCCGTCACGTGGCAAAGAATATCGTCGCAGCGAACTTGGCTGAACGGTGCGAAGTCCAACTGGCATACGCCATTGGGGTGTCGGAGCCGGTCAGTGTTCACGTCGACACCCAGGGAACTGGCCAGCTAGACGACACTAAGATTCAAGAGGTTGTGCAGGATTTCTTTCCCCTCAGCCCCAGTGGCATCATTGAATACCTGGACTTGCGACGACCGATCTACCGAAAAACGGCAGCAGGCGGTCATTTTGGCCGTGATGATGCAGAATTCACCTGGGAAGCAACCGAGCGAGCGGCTGAATTGGCAGAACTGCTGGGAGTGAGTGCGGCAACCTGATTGGTCTACGGATGTTTGACCATAAAAAGTAGACTTGTTGCTACAGGTGAAACTCAGTTTTCGCCTGTCGGTTGATTCCCTTGGTGGCGAGAACCCAGGATGGCTTCGCGGACAGGTACTTTAGCAACACTGGCAACCAGTGACTCCGTTGAGTTGGTCATCACGTTGAGCCGTTGTCTCGTTCGAGTCACGTTGGGCTTATTATTATTATTGTTCGCAGTCCTGCTGTTACGTCACCGGGCTGGTATGTTTCAGCAACCTGTTCCTGACGGCGGCCTGGTAGCCGTGGGAGTTTTGCTCACTGTGCTGTTCGCCTGGTTCCATGGCATCCAGTGGCAGCAGTTTACGCAATCTCGCTTGACCCTGGGCCACTATCTAGAGTGGTGTCTGCCGCTGCTACTGGCAGTGCTGGTAACGCTTAGCATTTCCCTGCCCGGTTCTTCACCGGCCGCGCTGGCCGTGATGTGGAGTCTACTGGGAGCGAGTGAAGTGGGCTGGACTACCGCCGTGCTGATCATAAGGCGACGCCAGCAAACTGGGAATGTGGCTCCTTCTTTCGCCACTGCCGATATCTCGACCGACAGTCAGTTCGACCTCAGCGACAGTTCGAACGAGTCCCTGGACGTACCCGCAGCTGAACTTATTCAGCAGATGACCAGACGTTTACGGACCGATGGGGGCGAGTCGATCCTGGTATCAACACAAGCCAGTTTTGAAGCGGAGCAGCGGACAGTAACCGTTCACCTGGCTTTTTGTCCTCCTCTAGAAGAACCACCTGTGATTGAATGTCACCAGCTTGACGGTCCTCCCTGTCGGATCAAGACTGCCGAGTCGCAAGTCTATGGTGCCCGCTTTGAAGTGCGTTTGCTGGAGCGCTGGCCACATCCGATGCAAGTGCAATTCCAAGTCGAAGCGCAGACCAGTACACCGGTAAGATAGCTGGTCAACCCGCCAACGATGCTCATTCCGGCTGACTATCGAGTGCAATCCAGGCTCGGTTCAGGTAACTGCAACGACAACCGGCCGAGGCATCTGGCACCAGGACCACGCCACCCACTGGGAGTGCATTGACCCAGCAACCAGGCCGCATGCCACCGTAATTGTCAATCGACTTGTTCTTCTCCAAGTCAAAATAGCCAAGCGTGGCCGAGCGAAACAGCATCAGGTTCCGAGATCCCGCCATGATGCCACAGCCATAGGACCGTTTAAAATTGAAGGGTTGAGGCTTTCCTGTCAACAAATCCCAGGCTCCCCCTTGAACGTAAATCGTCCGATCATTGATCATGGGTCGAGACTGGTAGTCGGCCTTCACTTCCCAAAGCGGCCGACCTTCATACAAATCAAATACTGAAATACGGCCGCCGATTTCTGAATCCAGGCGGAACCGCGTAGGCTGGTAACTCATCATCAGCGCCTTATGTTCCTTGCTGAAAGCCAGCACCGTCCCATAAACATCATCCTTGCGCTCCCAGATAACACGCCCTGTCTGGGCATCCATGGCCACCAGTTTGCCGGTCGCATGTTCTTTACTGGCAGGCTTTTTCTCACGGTCAAAGGTCGCTAACGGCCGGTCAATCAGGCAGACTTTCTCACCATCGATGGCAATCGCGTTGTGACGAATTGAATCCTTGGCCTGGTAGTGCCAAAGCAGTTTGCCCGTCCTGGCGTTCATGGCAAACAGGCTGCTTGATTCGGTCAGCAGGCGAGACATGTCACCACCACGATTGACGTAACGGTAAGTCACCACGTGCTCCGTGTTGGCCACGCTTCCATAGAGGATACCGTTGACACAGGCGATATATCCCCAGCGCGTCGGCTTGCCGTCCTTATCGGCCGGCGGTTTGAACTGATTCAAAAGCTCTCCGGTAGCAGCATCAAAACGCAGACACTTATCCTCATCGCGAACGTAGACTGAGCCATCGTGCACGCAGAAATTACTGTGTGTCCCCGAAACGCCCATCAATTCATCCCCGTTGTAGGCTTTCAGTAAACCAGGGATTCCCACCCGCCACAGTTCCCGGCCCGTATAAGCATCAATAGCAATAAGTGCATCAATACCCTGATGAAATAAGCGGCCCTGATCGAACAGCGGTGAAGGTGCTCGACCATGACGTTGAGGCACATCGAGATCCACATCACGGAACCAGAGCATACTCAAGCGACCCTTCAGCAAGGTATCGTCGCTATTGAGCGTGTTGGCGGCATTCGCATACTGATGCGTCCATTTTCCTGCCCCTGTTAGTGCTCCCCGTTGCTGCACTTGCAACGAACCAGCTGGACCAATACAGATTTTTCCTCCGTAAGGACGCTGCAAGCGTTCCGCTTCCTCGCGCGGGAAACTGGCAATGCCCTCATCTGCACTTCGACGGGAGACGATCAAATCAGCCATGTATTTCGGGTATTGCGTCTTGTTTAACTTCCTCTGCTGCACCGTAACTCGCGAACCATACAATCCTGCGGCTGCCAGTTTCTTCCGTGCTAGCTGCACCAACTGCGGATCTTCTTCAACCCCGTAAATATGCAATTGCGTGCGCTTCGCCAGCTCATAGGCTAAGGCACCATCGCCACAACCTAGATCAAGACAATATCCTTCCTTGACCCCAGATCGTTGAACAATTTCTTCCGCCAGTTTCGCGTAGCGTGCATTGCTACCGTAGGGAGAGGGATCAAGCTGTTGCACAAGTTTCGCCGTGGCTGACACCTTGGCCGGACCAAAACAATAAATCTTGCCCGCATCGGTACTGACAAGCAGTCGGCCCTTGGCGACTGCCAGTCCATAGGCTTGCCCCTCAACGGTCGCCGACCAAGTAAGCTTCTGCTGGGAACCGGAGACCATGTCGACCCGACCCGGCCCTCCTGAAATCACCTGGTCACCAATGGCAATCAGTTCTCCGCCCCCGGTCACGTCCTTCACGGTCCAGGCGGGTTTCAGGGCCCTGCTGGTAACCAGTTTACCCTTGCGATCCGCTTTCTTGACCTCGACCCAGCGGTAAGCCATTAGCTGCTTACCATTCGCGTGCACCAGGCCATCTTTGAAGGCCGCCAGTTGCCCGGACGACAACTGGGTTACTTTCTCGCCACTGTTGCTACTGAATCCGGTACCACTGTTAAAGAACATGTCCCCCACCGCCATCGTGGGTGCCCCTCCCTGGTGACCATATTTCTGCAGGTGAAAGTAAGCGAAGGTTCCTTTATCCGCCTGAAAGACGGCTGGTACGGCCCGGCCGGTCGGCACGAACAGGGAATTGCCTGAAAGCACCAGGTAACCTTGCGCCGATACGCCACTCTTGGCATTGGCACCACCATGCGGTTGGGCCATGTAGATAGCTCCAGAGTCATCGTTGCGCCAGACCTCTTTACCCGTTCGCACATCGACTGCTCGCAAGTAAATGCCATCGGTCGGCCAGATACCGGCGGCAAAATAGACCCGGTTACCAACAACCGCTGGACCGCCACGTGCTGGCCACTTGCTGATCAGCCGCTGGTTTCCGAGGATACTCGACAGGTCAGGACCACCCTGAATTTTCCAGAGCAAGCCTCCGTGCGCGATGTGCAGGGCATAGAGGAATCCGTCATCACTGGCAACAAAAACTCGATCGCGCCACAGCGCCGGGGCAAAGCGAACCGGTCCATCGGTCACGAACCGCCAGACTTCGCGACCGGTCATCGCGTCCAGTGCATAGACCGTGTTATCCACCGAACTGCCAAATACCACTATGCCATGATAGGAAAGCACCGTTTGGTAAGCGCGATCGAACGGCATCCGCGGACTGCGTGGCCAAGCTGGACTCGGTCGATGCGGTGCCTGGTAAACCCACTGGAGGTGAAGCTGGCTGGCCAACTTCCCGGCCACGTAACCGGTACGGGCAGCATTGGCCCGAAACATGGGCCAGGCATCTTTTCTATCTGCTTCCGTTGCCACCCTAAGCTGGGGCGCCGCGGTACGGACCGTGGCTGCTTCCTGGCCGGTTGCTCTCAGCGCCAGCAGCAGTGGGCAGGCGAAAAGAACCAAAGCCAAACAGGCTCGTTTGCTAAGTCTCGACCGTCTGACAACGTGATAGCTGAACTTGTTCTTTTCGCAGGTCATCTGTTTTTATCCATGGTCTCGTGAAAACTGGAAA
Organism: Pirellulaceae bacterium; assembly: GCA_046583015.1. Classification (GTDB taxonomy): domain Bacteria; phylum Planctomycetota; class Planctomycetia; order Pirellulales; family Pirellulaceae; genus JAZADA01. The sequence continues at coordinate 27,366 of JAYGDG010000091.1, forward strand.
TCAAGAACTCGCCCTTGGAGTTCTACATCTACGTGATTATGTTAACAGGGAGGTTTCCACGACACAAACTTGAGACAACTGACCTTCTTCGAAAAGAGACGAACTGATGGCCCGCTGGCCCCGTAACAGATGGACGACCATCTACACTTATGGAGCTATTTTTATCCTGTTTCCACTCCTCTGCCTGCTGGCTTACGCCTGGGTAACAGGGCAGTGGATTTTTTAGATCCAGATATACCCATAAGGGTTGGTTGAACGGATGACCAAACCAGTAAGCCGGGATTTGTGGGAGTTGTTGTCAGAGCACGGACAGCAACACCTGGTCGACTTCTGGGATCAGCTCGATCCGACTCAACAACAGCAGCTGGAATCGCAACTTCACGCGATTGATCTGGCAGAAATCAACCGCTTGTACCAGCAGGCCACGACAGTCGAGCAGGCAGCGATCGACTGGTCCCAAGTACGC
>JAYGDG010000162.1:0-6159 GCA_046583015.1 Pirellulaceae bacterium
ACAGGATGCCAGCAACCAAGATCAAGTGCAGCAGTGTAAAGGGCATCGTGGCAGTTACTCAATCAAATCAAACCGACTGCTCACCTTGAGCTTGTCACAACCGTTCACGCTGGCTTTGTCTCTTGAGGGTTTCCGCGGGGAGTTTTCCAGTCTAAATAGGCTGACAACAGCACATAGAGAACCGGATAAACAAACGACACCCAGACCAGCCATTCTTGGGGACCATCTTTGCGTAACAATATGATGAGCACCAGGCCCATCCAGACCAGGGCGCCGCCCAGGAAAAATCCCAGCCAACAGGGCGGCCGATTCGGATAAACAAAACGGACCGGTAACACGCTGAGCAAACTCAGCACCAGCACCAGTCCTAAGACAACGTTTGGATCATAGTGCCGGAACAAAATGTATACGTAAAAAGCGACTATATTCCAGTAGGAGGGAAACCCGCGAAAAAATCCGCGATCTTCGTCTTTGGCGCCGCTGTGAACAAAACCAAAGAGACTGGTGACGAGAATGATACCACACCACAGCCACCTGGGTTCCGGCAACCATTCTGCCCGCCACATCATCCAGACCGGTAGGAAAGTGTAGTTCAAGTAATCGACCAGGTCATCCAGCTTGCGGCCATCAATGTGGGGCACGACTTCCTTGACACGAAAGCGGCGTGCCAGGAAACCATCGGTCATATCGATCGTCACGGCAGCAAGCATCCACAAGAACGCTTGTCGATAGTCGCGGGTCAGGATGCTGGCAGCCACCAATAGTCCCACCAGGGCTCCGGAGGCAGTATAAAGATGGACTCCGTAGGCAACGAGACGCTGACTCAGGGGCGGCAAGTTATCAGGTTTTTCCATAATCGGCCGGTGGGATTTCCTGTCATTTCTCGCATTGCATGAACCAACACACGTCCAAACTGGCGACGAGAATGAACTTCGCTCCACTCAGCATGGCAAACGTATCGCTGCAAAACAAGAACCCCCCGGCAGGCTATTCCCGACAGGGGGGGGCTCGTTCATTAATCGACAGGTCTGCTGGCCTTACCGGGCGCCAATTCGGGAATCGCACGACGTGACAATTGATCTACGTCACGCAGTCCGATGGTCACCTCCACCTCGATCGATTGCTTATCCCGAAAGACCTCCAGGCGAACCTTCTTCTTAGGTTCGATACCGGCAACCATATGACGCAGGTGGTTCGCATCACGAACTTCTTGTCCCGCGACTTTCAACAACACATCACCTGATTTTAGTCCAGCCTGGGCAGCTGGTCCTTCCGGAAAAACACCTCCCACGAGCGCACCACGCGTCGACTTGAGCCCAAAGGACTGGGCCAAATTTTCATCGAGATCCTGGATACCAACCCCCAGCCAGCCACGATCAACGCGACCATTGTCAAGAATACTCTCCATGACACGGCGCACCATGTCACTGGAAATCGCAAACCCGACGCCCGTCGAACCACCGCTTCGAGAAGCAATCGCCGTATTGATACCGATCACTTCTCCTTTCAGGTTCACCAGGGGACCGCCGCTGTTACCCGGATTGATCGCTGCATCCGTCTGGATGAAATCTTCGTAATCGGTGATCCCAACATTGGCTCGACCTTTTGCACTGACAATACCAGCCGTGACGGTTTGATCCAGGCCAAAGGGACTTCCTATCGCCAGCACCCAGTCCCCGACTTCCATCTTCTCAGAGCTTCCTAACCGGGCAGCTGCCAGTCCCTTGGCTGTAACCTTGAGGACTGCCACGTCAGTCGCCTTATCTGTTCCGACGATTTTTGCCTTCAACCTGCGATTGGTAGAGAGAATCACCTCCACTTCGTCAGCACCGCGTACAACGTGGTTGTTCGTCAAGACATAACCATCTTCGCTGACAATGACACCTGTGCCCATTCCTTGCTGTTGCAAACCGCCTTCCGGCACTCTTTGGTCAAAGAACCTGCGAAATTCTCCCGGTATCTCTGGACCAGCTCCATTGGGTCGAGCTGGATTCTCGGCCCGGATCGTACGTACCGATCGAATAGTAACTACCGACGGCCGCAGGGCTCGGGCCACATGTTTGAAGGAAATCGAAAGGTCGTCCGCCTCTTGCACTTTGACAAACGACGCAGCGGCTTGAGTCTTCTCAACCGCATGAGCCCAGGGACTACTTAATTTCGGCAGGGTGGTCGTCACTCCAATTCCTATGCCGATCCCCAAAACCAGTACCAGTAAAATCAGCAGGCTGCGCTGCATAGCTTTCATCTTGCGTACTCCTTTTGCAATTTGATTCTGACCCCTGAATCCCTTTAAACCCCAGGAAAAGCAATATGGTCGTCATTACGGAGCGATTTCAGCAATGGTTTATCTCGCCCATAAAAATATCAATAAAGACCGTGAAAAACAGTTCACAGTCGATGATGCTCTAAAGTCAAGAACGGTATTGGACAGTAGTTGGAAACTGACCTATCCTGACAGCAGAAGGCCAGGCATACCCTCATGGATCGCGTTGTCACATTACCTCCGGAATCACAAACCCGCCCCGACGGTAGCTATGCCGGGGGCTGGTGGCGAAGCACCGACGACCAGGGACGTATTCTGTGTGAATTATGTCCCCGTGCCTGTCACATGAAACCGGGTGATCGTGGTTTCTGCTTCGTTCGCGAGAACCGCGACGGAGAAATGCTGCTGACCACCTATGGTCGCAGTACCGGTTTTTGCATTGACCCGATTGAAAAGAAACCTCTCAATCACTTCTTCCCGGGCACCAGCGTACTTTCCTTTGGAACGGCAGGCTGCAATTTGGGATGCAAGTTCTGTCAGAACTGGGATATTTCTAAATCACGTGAAGTGGAGCGACTCAGTGAACAGGCAACACCTCAGATGATCGCTCAAGCGGCAGCCGACATGGGATGCCGTAGTGTGGCCTATACCTACAACGATCCGATCATCTGGGCTGAATACGCCATCGACGTGGCCGCTGCCTGTCGCGAACTTGGCATCAAGTCAGTGGCCGTGACCGCGGGATACATTACCGAAGCGGCCCGCGCTCCATTCTTCAACGCCATGGATGCTACCAATGTGGATTTGAAATCGTTCACGGAAGATTTTTATTACTCGCTGACTTCCTCTCATCTGCAACCGGTCCTGGATACCTTGAAGTGGCTCAAGCATGAAACGGACGTCTGGTTTGAAATCACGAATTTAATCATCCCACAAGCCAATGACTCGCCGGCGGAACTGGGGGAGATGTGCGATTGGGTACTCGAACAGATCGGTGATGATGTGCCGATTCACTTTAGTGCTTTTCATCCGGATTTCCGCATGACCGATCGACCTCGAACGCCTCACGAAACACTCTTGACCGCCCAGGAGATTGCCCGTTCCCGTGGAATCAAGTACGCCTACGTGGGAAATGTCGACGACCAGCAACACCAGAGCACCTACTGCCCGCAATGCGAGGGACTGCTAATCGAACGCAACTGGTATGAACTCGGAGCCTATCAGCTTAACGGGAATCTTTGTGGCCACTGTGGCGCAACGATCACCGGCCACTTCGATCAAACTCCGGGTGACTGGGGACGGAAACGACTCCCTGTAAAAATTGCCAACTATACCCCTCCCCAGCCGACCGTTATTCCCCTGACTCACGAGGAACCCAATCCCGTGCAACCCGCCGAGCGTCCTGAACTGACCATCTCCCAATCTGCCGCCATTCATCATGCTGCCTGTCAAACAGTTGCCGCCCACGCTGTGGGAGCAGCCGCGGCGCTGACAGATCCAACGCTCGACGGTACCGCTGACTGGATCGTGATGGGAGCTTTTGTCACCTTGAAGCGACAGGATCGTTTGCGAGCTTGTTGTGGCGTCTTGGGCCAACCCATGAAACTCTCAGAAGCCCTCACCGGCGCTGCCCGCAGGACTGCTACCGAAGATTCCCGCTTCCCCACCCTCTCCTCGATCGAACTGCCTTATCTTGACCTGGAAGTCTCCCTGCTTTACGACTTCCAGCCCGTCCAGGCGCAAGGGAAGGACCGTATCGGTGTCGTGGAAATAGGAAAACATGGCCTGGTGATTCAACGTGGCAATCAAAGCGGTTTGCTGCTGCCGGTAGTTGCCGTCGAACATGGCATGGATGCCGAAGGATTCTTGAAACAGGTTTGTCGGAAGGCCGGATTACCCGGCACTGCCTGGCAAGATGATGAAACGAAATTACAGGTGTTCGAGACCAGTTGCACCGGAAACCCGTTTGATACCGGCGTGCTAGACGACCAGACAACATCCTATGTCGCACCATTGAACGATGACCAGTTGCAGAACCTGGTTGAACACTGTCGACACAACCTGGTTGCCATGACCACCGGCGCAACGCCCAACTATTATCTCAACGGTTGCCCGGATGCCATGGTACGCGCTATCACACTGAGAGTGCATGATGCTCAAGACAACGTCATCCTGAGTTCCTCCAAGACATCCATGCGACAGGGGATACCCCTGCAAGCAACGCTGCATGAACTGGTGGAGGGATCGGCGCGCAGCTTGCAACAGCAACGCGTTGACGCGAGCTTCCTGCAAGCCTTACAACCGAGTCTCTTGATCCTCAACGACCCGGCCATGCACGGCACGGTGGCCGCCGCAGACTTGCGTGGAATCGACACGGCCCAGCGAGCACTGCTGGTAACCGAAAATAACCGTAATGCCTGGGCCTATGATCCCAGCGCTGATGCACAAACGTGTCTCCAATCCGCTTCACAAGATGCCCAGGTACAGTCAAGCGAACTGGCCAGCGTCTTCAGCTTTGCGGCAATCAGCTCACGAGAAAAAGCGACGTTTGCTAACGTCCCGCGTCCCCAAAGCGGCAGTTCCATGCGACCACCAGCAGTTGCCGGGACCTTTTATCCGGCCGAGTCAACCGCTCTCAAGAAACTGGTGACGTCCCTGCTGGGTAAACCTGCTGCAAAAAAAACCTCGTGGCCAGCGGTCATGCTACCTCATGCCGGGTTGATCTACTCCGGCGCAATCGCCGCCCAAACCTTAAAACAGATCGAAATCCCAGAGACCGTGATCGTGATTGGCCCCAAGCATACCCAGTTGGGGGTCCACTGGGCCGTCGCACCCCACCAGCGCTGGTCCATTCCCGGCGCAGAATTAGCGGCCGATCCGGCCCTCGCTCAACAACTGGCCGACCAAATCGACGGGCTACAACTCGATGCTGCGGCCCACCAGCAAGAACATGCGATCGAAGTAGAATTGCCCTTGCTGGCCCAGCTGGCACCTCAATCGCGGGTCGTCGGAATTGCCCTCGGAGGGGGCAGCCAGCAACAGTGCCTGGATTTTGCCAGTGGCCTGGCGGAAGTGATTCGTCAGCAGCCGCAACCACCTTTGCTGATTATTTCCAGCGACATGAATCATTTCGCCAGCGACCAGGAAAACCGACGGCTGGACGAAATTGCTCTGACTGCACTCGACACGCTCGACCCGGCAACCGTTTTCCAGACTGTTACCGAGCACAACATTAGCATGTGTGGTCTGCGCCCGGCAGTCATCGTGCTGGAAACGCTTCGCCAGTTAAACCAACTGAGCAAATCGGAGCGAACCGGCTACGCAACAAGTGCCGAGGTGTCCCACGATACCAGTCGTGTCGTGGGCTATGCCGGGATGCTGTTTGGTTAGTCGTCTGGCTAAGAGACAGTTTAACGCCGGTTCGACGCCGCATGGTCTTTCAATCGCTGCTCTAGATCGCGGATTCCCTGCTGGTAAACCTTGAAAACGCGATCCCGTTCTTCCTCGTTAGCAAACGTCCCCTTGGCCTCGATCGTTTCAACGCCCTGTCGAATTTCCTTGATTAGTTCTCGGGCAATCTCTGGTGCAAAGAGGGGCTTTCCTGGCACTTCAACGTAAATCGGACTGGTGTGAGCAAACGGTAGATGGCCCAAGGCATTTTTCGCTTTGCTAGCTGCCACCCGCACAGCGAACCAGCCGGATTGACTGACATCCGCTGAGATCTTGAACTCTGCTTGAAAGTGCCCCTCTTTATTAACCCCCTTTTGGGTGTTAATAACCTTTCCGTTATGAACCAACTGCAACTGGCCGAAATCGGCACGTCCCACGGCTCGGGCAGTGATTCTTAGCGGACCAGGCTGATCCTGCCGGATCGTATCGCCCGCGCTGCTTTGACC
>JAYGDG010000203.1:0-1867 GCA_046583015.1 Pirellulaceae bacterium
TCGTACTGTGTTCGTATCTTGCGGCGCCACATTAAGACCCTCGGTTATCCGGCAAACTTCATTATTTACGCCCGCGGTGACCAGGAAAGTCTTGCTCGATCCGTCCTGCGTCAGATCCATGTCCCCACCACACAGTTGCGACCGAGCGATCTTCTCTACTACGTCAATCATTGGAAATCTCGTTCCGTGAGCGTCACGGAGGCAGCCTCAGTTGCTCAAAGCGACAAGGAACATGTAGCCGCGATCGCATATCGCCGCTACCAGAGGGATCTGAAAAACAAAGGGGCCGTGGATTTTGATGACCTGCTACTTTGCACCGACAAACTGTTTACCGACTTTCCAGACATTCGCCAGGAGGCTGCGTCTTGCTTTGACCATGTGTTGATCGACGAGTACCAGGACACCAACGCCACCCAGTACCGTATCGTGACGGCCTTGGCGCGTGACCATCGCAATCTTTGTGTCGTCGGCGATGACGACCAGTCTATTTACCGTTGGCGTGGTGCGGAAGTCGCACACCTTCTCCGCTTCTCTCACGATTGGCCGGGCGCGCAGACAGTCATGCTGGAGGAGAACTATCGATCCACCGGTGCCATCCTGGAACTCGCCAACCGCCTAATACTCCACAACAAAACCCGCTACCAAAAAGTACTGAAAGCAGCTCGTCCGGCCGGGGATCAACCACGGATCCTGCAATTTCCAGATGAGAATAGTGAAGCTGCTGAAATCGTCGATGACATCCGGCGCCGCATCAACGAGGGTTATTTTGAACCACGCGATTTCTCAATACTTTTCCGTACAAACGAACAGCCGCGGGCCATCGAAACCGAATTACGGCGGCACAAGCTTCCCTATGTCCTGATTGGCGGCCTCTCTTTTTTCGACCGCAGGGAAGTCCGAGATATCCTGGCGTACCTCCGATTGCTCGTGGAGCCGGAGGACGAATCCTCTTTACTGAGGATTATCAACACGCCACCGCGCGGCATCGGAGCTAAGGCTGTGGAACATTTAGTTTCCGCGGCTACCGAGGCAGGCTGCCCCCTTTGGCAGCTGATTGTCCGCGACGGAGCAGACGACGGCTTGTCTCAAGCTGCCCGCAGCGGATTAAAATCATTGATCTCCATGATCAACGACTTTCGTCAACAAAGTAACTATCGGCCACTGCATGAATTGACGCACGACATGATAAAGGCCATTCGTTACGAGGACGAAATCCGCCGGCTCTACCCGGACGACCATGAGTTTGAGAGTCGCTGGAATTCCGTTCAAGAGATCGTTAACGCGCTGGCCGCTTACCAGCAGAAAGCCAGCAAGCCGGATCTGCGGCACTTCATTGACGACATCATGCTGGGTAGCCTGGAGAACGACTTGGACCGAGACAGTCAATTGAAACGAAATGCGATCGCCCTGATGACGCTCCACTCGGCAAAAGGCCTTGAGTTTCCTCACGTCTACATGGTTGGCCTGGAAGAGGGTTTGCTTCCTCATCATCGCAGCATCAAGGAAGATGGCGAGGCACTCAACGAGGAGCGCCGTCTTTGCTACGTGGGCATCACCCGCGCCCAGGAGCAACTCACCCTTTCGCTGGCCCTGACGAGGATGAAGTGGGGAAAGCCGCGTGAAACCCAACCGAGCCGGTTTCTTTTCGAAATGATCGGGTCGGCCGACAATCCGCACCAGGCACGGCCATCTGCGGCATCTAAAACTGCCAAAAAAAAGGCCGCGGGCGGGCGCCGGGTCTCCTGAGATTCGTCTACTCTCCGGTAAACCGACTAATTTGGTCGTCGATGTCTGGCCAACCAACATTCCGTAGTCTTTAATCAGGGTTACCCGGCGTGGGGTGGAGATGCTTTTTCGCGTTGGCTTA
>JAYGDG010000327.1:0-2864 GCA_046583015.1 Pirellulaceae bacterium
GTTCTCGCTGGTCACTCCTACCACGGTGAAGCATTCAACGAGGGCCCACGGCAGGGTGCCTATCTCATGGAAGGAACTGGCAAGGTTCACTTTCCTGTCACCAGTGAGAATCCTCAGGTCCAGAAGTTCATCGAACAGGGCGTTGGTCAAGTGCACGGGTTCTGGAACTTCGAAGCAGAGCGATCCTTTCGCCAGGCGGCCCTGCTCGATCCCGACTGCGCGATGGCCTACTGGGGCATGGCACTGGCCAACACGGGCAACGACAAGCGCGCCAAGGCCTTCATTGCCGAAGCGGTCAAGCGTAAAGAGAAGGTTAGCGGTCGCGAGAAAATGTATATCGATGGCTTGAATGCTTTCATTCAAGCGGGCAAAGCCAAGAAGAAAGACCGGGCGCAGAAATACACTAAGTCGCTAGAACGGCTGATCTACGAGTATCCGGATGATCTTGATGCCAAGGCATTCCTGGCCCTGCAGATGTGGAAGAATCGTTCTTCGGATATTCCCATTTCCAGTTACCTGGCCATTGACGCCTTACTGCAACAGGTGTTCGCGGTGGAGCCGACGCACCCCTGTCATCACTACCGAATTCACCTCTGGGATCACGAGAAACCGGCCACGGCGGTCAGTTCGGCGGCCAAGTGTGGACAGGCTTCTCCGGGGATTGCCCACATGTGGCATATGCCGGGGCATATTTTTTCCCGCCTGAAGCGTTACAACGATGCGGCCTGGCAGCAGGAAGCTTCGGCGCGGGTTGATCACGCTCACATGATCCGCGATCGCGTGATGCCGGACCAGATCCATAATTTTGCTCACAATAACGAGTGGCTCATTCGGAACCTGATCTTCGTCGGACGCGTGCAAGACGCACTGGACCTGGCCAAGAACATGACCGAGCTGCCGAGGCATCCCAAGTTCAACACGCTGACCAAGCGAGGCAGCGCATTTTATGGACGGCAACGACTGTTCCAGGTGCTCAACACCTACGAGATGTGGGACGAGTTGATCAAGTTAAGTGACACCCGCTATCTGCGGCCCACGGAGAATGTTGCAGAACAAGTCAAGCGGGATCGTTACCTGGGGGCGGCCTACTTTCGCAGTGGCAAGAAGGAGCAGGGAAACGAACAGCTGGCGATGCTCGAATCGCGTTTGACAGAGCTGAAGAAGAAACAGACGGAGGCAGCGGACGCGGCGGAAGCCAAAGTGCGCAAAGAAGCCAAACCTGCCCAGAAGGAAGAAGAAAAGAAAGCAGACGAGGCCAAGAAAGAGGAAGCAAAGAAAGCCGACGAGAAGAAAGAGAACGAAAAGAAAGTTGACGAGAAGAAAGCCGACGCTGACGCTAAAAAGAGTCCGGATGCCAAGGACGATGAGAAACCAGCTGATAAACCAGCTGAGAAACCAGCTGATAAACCGGCACCGCAGCCCGAGAAAAAGGAGCCCGAGACAAAGGATAGCAAGGAACTGCAAAAGAAAATCAGCAAGGCCCGCTCAACCGCTTCGCGATCGCACAGCAGCAACATTCGTACGCTGGAAAAAGCGGTCCAGGCGATCCAGGGGCATCGCGCTCTCTCCGAAGAGAAATACAAAGAAGGACTTGATTTGCTCAAGAAGGCAGGCGGCCTGCATCAAATGAACCTGGCCCGCATCCAGGCTGCTGCCGGAGAAGCGGATAAGGCCATGGAGTCGGTAAAAAAATATGTTATCAGTCACAAGGGAGAGATTCTTCCGCAGGCTACGCTGGCCACCTTGCAATGGGATTATGAACATCAGAAAGAAGCCATGGAGACGTTCAAGAAATTGCGAGAGCAGTCAGCGCCCATCGATCTGGAGGTTCCCGCGTTTCAACGTTTGGATCCGATTGCCGAACAACTTGGCTTCCCAGCGGACTGGCGCGTGCCGCTGACCCTTGCCAAGGATATTGGCAAGCGGCCCAGCCTGGACTCGCTCGGCCCGTTTCGCTGGCACCCATCTCCCGCACCCGATTGGGCATTGAAAGATGATCAGGGAAAGGAACATTCTCTCAAGCAGTATCGAGGCAAACCGGTGGTCGTGATTTTTTACCTCGGATTCGGCTGTCTGCACTGCGCGGAACAACTCAAAGCGTTTGCCCCGCTGAGCGAGGAATTCAAGAAAGCGGGCGTGTCGCTGATCGCGATCAGTACCGATGACCAGGAAGATCTCAAGCAATCGATTGAAGGCTATGACAAGAAGTTTCCCTTCCCACTGGTCTCCGATGCCAAGCTGGACGTCTTTAAAGCCTACCGCTCCTACGACGATTTTGAAAAGCAAACGTTGCACGGGACGTTCCTGATCGATGAAGAAGGCCTGGTGCGCTGGCAAGATATCAGCTACGAGCCTTTCATGGACCCCAAGTTCGTGCTGCGTGAATACCAGCGCCTGTTTGGTAAAGAGGCCGCAACTTCAGAGAAGTTGTCCGCTGAATAGTTTCTCTCGCTATCGCGCTCTGATACGATAGACCGATGATCCACGGCCAAGCGGCTTTTCTTTCCGCCGCTGGCGATCGAAAGAATATTCGTATCAGGGAGAAATTCACGATGAGAACAGGGTTGCCATGGGCCGTTACCGCCAGCCTGGCCTGGCTTGCCTGCTCCCTGCAGGCAGCAGAGCCCGATCCAACGCCGCAGCGAGTTTACCAGCAGGCCGAACCAGCCTCGGTTGGTCTGCTCGTCGATGGCCACTATGGAGGCAGTGGCTGCTTCGTTGATCGAGAAGGTCTGATTATCAGCGCCCTGCATATCCTGGCGCGGCCCGGTCGCAAGGTGGAAGTCGTTTCACCAACCGTCGGCCGTTTAGTGGCGAAGACGGTCGCCGTTGACATGGGCCATGACCTGGTTTTACTGCGCGTT
>JAYGDG010000400.1:0-4198 GCA_046583015.1 Pirellulaceae bacterium
ATGGCTCCCTGGTCCACGCACCGCGTAGCAAAAGCCGGTCTCTTGGAGACTGTATAGCCACCCGGAGCCCGCGACATGGTTGGCAAATCTGACTTCAGCGGGGAAGCGGCAAAGCAGGAACCACTGAGAACGATCTTTCCAGGAAAATCGATCGGAATGGCATCGATGTCAACCGAGCATGACATGCCGGGGATCCCATGACCGTGCATCACGACCAGGTTTGATTCCCGAAGTGCCTGCGCTGGCTGGGCGGGAAACTTTTTGACGAATTCCCGTGGCCCCTTGGTATAAATATTCCAGACCCGACTGCCCTTCAGTTCCGGCGCTCCTTTGGCTTCCGGAGTATAGATCGCCACAACGGGTGTCTGGATCCCGTAGGATTGAAAGACGTTGCGCAAGATGCCCGCCTTTTGGAGCGAACGCAATTCACTGCGTGTGCGGACCTGGCTGATCGCCAACGGTTTTAATGTTTTGGCCGTCTTGGGCTGATGGTCAATCGACTGCTGGATCAGCCGGTCAAATGACTTCGGCGTCGACGCCAGCAAGATGCCCGGGTAGACATCCAATTGCGGGTCGTTGTCTAGCGTCGTCAGCACCTCCCACAATGCGAGCAGCGTGTTCTCACGAAAAGAAGTCGCTCGTGGAGCGATTGCTAAATACTTCACTCCCAAATCTGCCAGCTGTTTCTGCAATTCAGTTCGCTTCGATTTTTGCTTCGCAAGTTGCGTCAAATCCTCGACCTTCAGCACAACACCCTGGCGATGCTTGGCCAGTCGCTGCAGCGACTTCAGGTAAGCCGCATCCCGATGGTCCGTGAGAATCACGTAGTTCTTCCCAGCAACCGGATGGCTCTTAAGCTTCAGCGCAAAAGCCGAAGTTCGCATCACCTGCACCGGGGGCCGAGGCGACCTCCGGTCAATACGAGGCACATCTTCAATAGCCGGAATCGTAAACTGCTGGCCGCTAACTGATATGGGCAACAGACAAACGCAAAGCATCAAACAACCAAACTGTCGCGTTGCTATCGTCATGCTGAGTACCTTCCACTAATTCCTGAACCCTGTTTAAACCCATGCCTACAGATCAACTGCGAAGCAATGATAGGCAGTGAGTCGATTGCATTACCCATTTAATGTAGGCAGCGGTCACCATGATGTCGAGGCAACGCTTTCACCCTCTATCGACTGCCGTTGCTTAGCTGGATGGCTTTGCTCGAAACCTCTCGAACAGCGTATCCCGAGAGATTTTTCCCAGGTTTTTCCGTGAGCGCGAGGCCCGTCTCTCGTTAAACACCGAGCACGAGCTATTTCACTTGTGTCTGACCATCAACAAAGAAAGACGCACCATGAAACGAACAATCATTCACCCTCAGACAGCTTCCCTGAAGCCACATTCCGATAATGCGCCCATATTCCAGAGTGACATCACTCCGATTTTCAATGTTGTCATTTTGACGGCAGATGGCCGAAGTCCAGTGGACCCCGAGAATCTTGCTTCGTGCCAGGAAAAACAGCCCCGAGCAGTAGAAATCAGCCGCTGCGCACCCCATCGGGACACCGGACCGAGCCATTCTGGCACAAAAAATGCAATCTCTACTTACTGGACGGAAGGCCTGCATGAGGCAGCCTACGACGAAGTCCGTTCCCCGCCCCATGGATTATCAGGCAAGGTGATCAGCATGCCCAAAATGCCCCTGCGAAGTATGGCTCTTACTGGATTGACCGCGGTTCTGTTCTTTCTTTTTAACCTGGCTGCTCTGAACCTGACCGGACTGGCCCAGGAGGAAACCCTGCCGCCACAACCGGGCAGTGAGGCCACCCAGGAACAACCTGAAGTCTTAACTCGTGGACCAGTTCACGAGGCCTTCGCCGAACAGATCAACAACAATCCAGCTGCCGGCGTCCTGATTCCCAAGGCGCCGCCGCAGCCGATCGGAGAAGTTCCGCCGGAATTCAAACCCGAGGGCCAGAACGTCATCTGGATCCCAGGTTACTGGTCTTGGGACGACGAGCGTGAAGATCACATCTGGGTCAGCGGTGTGTGGCGAGTTCCACCCCAAGATCGACGCTGGGTTCCTGGATACTGGCACCAGTCTGATGGAGGTTACCATTGGGTTTCTGGATTCTGGATTTCCACCTCCCAGGCTTCGGTCCAGTACCAGCAAACACCGCCGCTAAGCATAGAGCGGGGCCCAACGAGTGTAGCTCCGGACGAGAATCACTTCTGGGTACCTGGTTGCTGGCGCTATGGAACGACCTATCGCTGGCGCCCTGGCTACTGGCGCCCGTTCCGTGCGGACTGGATTTGGATCCCGGCGCACTACATCTGGACACCCCGTGGCACTGTCTTCGTAGATGGTTACTGGGATTACCGCATGCCGCGCCGCGGCCAATTGTTTGCCCCCGTTTATATTCGACATCACCGGCACCGGCATGCGCATTATCGTTACTCACCCTCTTGCGTGATCAACCTCGGCAGTATCGGTATGCATCTCTTTGTACGTCCGAGCTACCACCACTACTATTTTGGTGATTACTACGGAGCAACCTATTCCTCTCGTAACTTCTACGCCAGTTTCCGCTTTCACGGCAGTGGTTTTGGTTGTGACCCGTTCCTGACCTACTACCAATGGCACTTTGGCCGCCAGGGAATCAACTACAGCCACCGGTTGCATCAATCACACGCCTACTATGCCCGCCATCAGCATCATCGCCCCGCGCGGACGTTAAAATCTCAAACCAACATCATCGTAAATCAGCAAAACAACACGAACGCGAACATCAACGTACTGGGCCGTTCCTTGCGAGATGCGGCGCGGGACACGAAGTCTCCCCAAAAATTGGTCCGTCTCGCAAACGAACAGCGGACGCGCCATAACCACGATCTTCAGCAACTTCGAGATATCAGCAGCAAACGCCACGATCACGAACGTTCCCACAAACGATTGCCGGCTTCCAAACAGGCTCAACAGGATGGTCCAGGCAAAACGACCGTGACCCAGGCGGCCCGCCCTGAACCGCGTAAGGATTTAGCCTTACCACCGGTGCGACCGAATCGTCACTCGACCGGATCGCACAGCTCGAGCCACGGGGAAGAATTGCGCCGCAAGCTGGCCGAGCAAAAGTCAACCGCCAAGACTCCGGCCGCAAAAACCAGCCCGGCCCGCCCAACTCCGCAGAAGGTATCGCCCGGAAAAATCACGCGACCAGCAATCACCAGCAACCGGGCCACTCCGATCGTCGGCCCCCTACCCTCTCCCACCACCACGGCGCGCCCCGAAAAGTCTCGCACTCCGAGTCGTACTGAAGAACGGCGACGCAAGCTGGCCGAGCAAAAGTCAGCCGCCAAGCCGCCGGCCGCAAAAACCAGCCCGGCCCGCCCAACTCCGCAGAAGGTATCGCCCGGAAAAATCACGCGACCAGCAATCACCAGCAACCGGGCCACACCGATCGTCGGGCCGCTGCCCACCACCACGGCGCGCCCCGAAAAGTCTCGCATTCCGAGTCGTGCTAAAGAACCGCGCCGCAAGCTGGCCGAGCAAAAGTCAGCCGCCAGGCCGCCGGCCGCAAAAACCAGCCCGGCCCGCCCAACTCCGCAGAAGGTATCGCCCGGAAAACTCACGCGACCAGCAATCACCAGCAACCGCGCCACTCCGATCGTCGGCCCCCTACCCTCCAGGACCACTAGGCCCTCTGCTTCCAGACAGGCTCCCACAACCGTTCGGACAACAAAAACCCTTCCGGCGGTGACACCAAGGGTCCGTCCCTCAGTAGCGCCAGCCCGCAGTCAGCCGGCACCAACCGCTAGCCGCGGGGCATCTATTACGAACCGCCAGGTTCCCAGCCGGACTCCGGCACGTACGGCTCCTGCGACAAGAAGTCGCACAGCGTCACCAACGACCAGCCGAAGTAACTCACTACCCGGTCGATCGTCATCCGTTACGAGGCCTGTTCCTTCGACTTCGCCAAAAAGCAGTCTGCGACGGAGTGTACCAAGTTCATCGCGCAGTGTGTCACCTCGCTCTGCACCGGTACGAAAATCGGTCACTCCAGCACCGACCAGTCGCAAGACAACCTCACGATCTTCTTCAAGCCGCATTGTCGGCCCGCTGCCGTCGAGTTCAAGCCGGTCTTCGGCGCCCAGGGCGGTCCCCTCAAGGTCTTCGTCAACTACGGCAAAAAGCAGGGTTCACCCTTCG
>JAYGDG010000470.1:0-7530 GCA_046583015.1 Pirellulaceae bacterium
GGGGGACAAGCCGGGTGACAAGCCGGGGGACAAACCGGGGGACAAGCCGGGTGACAAGCCGGGTGACAAGCCGGGAGACAAACCGGGTGACAAACCGGGAGACAAGCCGGGTGACAAACCGGGTGACAAGCCGGGACAGACCGATACTTCAAACAGCAAATCGCCGCAGAATGATAAAGGTTCCGACGAGGGCGAGGGGCCCGCTGGAGACAAGCCTCCAGTAGAAAATACTGGAGAATCTCCCCCGCAGACCGGGAATCAAGGTCGACCTGATGCTGGTAAGTCGGGGGACAAGACCAAGGATGACCTTGAAGCTTCCGAACCTGGGGAAGGAACGTCACCAGCCAATCCTGACAGCCAGTCAACCAAGCAACCGAAACGCGACGGAGACGGTCAGGGGCCAGACAGTAGCGAGCAGCGCAGTGGTGGCCCGCAACAGGGACTTTCTGATCGATTGCTAGGGTTGCCGGATGACTTGCCTGATAGTGACGAGGCCAACTTGGAATATGCTAAGAAGGCCACCAGCCTGGCTTTGAAGTATTTAAAAGACCAACAGGACAATCCGGATCCTGACCTGCTAAAGGATTTAGGAATAACGGCAGAAGAGTTGCGCGAGATGGTCAGCCGCTACGAAAAACTACAGCAACAATCCCTGCAAAACGACGACAACCAAAGCGAGTTGGATGAAACGTTACGAAGCCTCGGCCTGCGACCTGCCAGTCATCGCCGAGCACGACGGCCACGGTTATCCAAGGAATCCGCTGGTGGTCTGAATGAGCAGGCAGCCGAAAGCGGCTTACCGGATAAATTTCGTCAGCAGTTTAACGCCTTCAAGAAGGGCACTGCTCGGTCACGCGACTGAATTCGCTGTCCCCTCGAGGGGATCACGTCAGCGAGTTTTCTTTCCCAGTCCGCTGAATCCATCGCCGAATGTTGTTACATTGGTAAGTATCGTATTGGTTGCTTAACCTGCACGTTTGCTACTCACGGGTGCAAAACTAGTCTTGCTTAGATTGTCATGACGCAACTTACTCCACGCTACCTGGTTTCCTTTCACCCCAAGGAAATACCGCATCGATTCACCGACATCCTGATCATCGGTGGTGGCCTGGCCGGATTGCGGGCAGCCAATGCAGCTCCCAGTGACTTATCGGTGATGATCGTCACCAAGGACGCTATCCTGCAATCGAGCAGCAATTATGCTCAAGGTGGTATTGCCAGCGTAATTGATCCTGAGGACCGCTTTGAAGACCATATCAATGACACGCTAGCCGCCGGCGGTGCGCTCTGTGATCAACAGATTGTGGATATGGTGATACGTGAAGCCCCGGATCGGATTGCTGAATTAATGCAATGGGGAACCCGCTTCGACTCCCAAGCCGGTGTTCTGCAACTGGGCAAAGAAGGGGGACACAGTCGCCATCGGGTTGTGCACGCTCTGGGCGATGCCACCGGTCGCGAAGTGATGCGAGCGATGGTTGCCTGGACTCAGCAATCGGACAATATCCAAATCCTGGAAAACAGCTTTACGCTTGATTTATTAACCCATGAGGGCTGTTGCCGGGGGGCCCTGATTGCTCAGCAAGATGGTCAAAAACTGATGGTCTGGGCAAAGCAAACAATACTCTGCACCGGCGGGGCCGGACAACTCTATCGTGAATCGACCAATCCAGCAGTTGCCACTGCCGATGGCCACGCGGCGGCCTATCGAGCGGGGGTTGAATTACGTGACATGGAATTCATGCAATTTCACCCCACGGTCCTTTACATTGCCGGCGGCAGTCGCAGCTTGATTACCGAAGCGATTCGTGGCGAAGGCGCTTACCTGGTCGACCAGCAGCGAAAACGCTTCATGCCGGATTATGACGAGCGCGCTGAACTGGCACCTCGTGACATTGTTTCTCAGGCAATTGTAAAACAGATGGACGATTCCAAGCATCCTTGTGTTTACCTGTTACTTGACCACCTTGATCCTGAGCTGGTCAAAAAACGTTTTCCGGGAATCACGGCGTCCTGTGCCGAATTTGGTATCGATGTCACAACCGACTTGATACCTGTCCGACCAGGCGCCCACTACATGATCGGTGGTGTCACCGTAAACCAGGAGGGTCGTACCACGCTACCTGGTTTATGGGCTGCTGGAGAAGTCAGTTCCAGTGGACTTCACGGGGCAAATCGACTGGCTTCCAACAGTCTCTTAGAAGGCCTGGTCTATGGTGCTCACGCGGGCCAGGGAGCTGGCCAGGCCGTGGCCGAGATGCCCGACGACTTCCAGGCGCTTCCGCTGGACAATTCCACAATTGACCAATCGACAGAGGTTCTCGACCTGGACGACATTCGCAATTCGCTCAAGAGTTTAATGGGCCGGAACATGAGTGTGCAGCGGACTGCCAGCAATTTGCAGGAGGCCAGCGAGACAATCGATCGCTGGCGGCAGTACGTGCTGCCACGACAATTCTCCAATCCGCAGGGTTGGGAACTGCAAAACTTGCTAACCGTGGCGCGGGTGATGGTGGCTGCGGCCCTGCTCCGGGAAGAAAGTCGGGGCGTCCACTTGCGAGCGGACTATCCCCAAATCGATGACAAACAGTGGAAACGGCATCTTCGTTTTCGCCGTCCCGAGCAGGTCGAACAGGAGCATTTCCCGGTCGGTTAGGCCGCCGCAATCGCTGATTTTAGCTGCTTCTCAAATAGTAACTGCCGGCACCGCTGCGAAGCCGAACTCTAACCAATTCAACTGCGTAAATGATACTTTCCGTCAGACTCTCCAAAACTACCCTAGAACCGCCGAAAAAATAGTTCAAACCGAGGGTCGTAGCCGTTGAGTAGATATAGCGCCTGTGGCTATATTGGAATATTCGGCTTCAAGACGCAAGATTTGCTTACTTACCGATGGTTAGAGGAAACATGAGCACAGCAGAAACAAACGACCGCAAACCGATGATTGAAGCGGAGCAGCTTTCCAAGTTTTATGGTCCCTTCAAAGCCGCCAACAATGTCTCGTTCAAGGTCTACGAAGGCGACGTAGTTGCTTTTCTGGGACCCAACGGTGCCGGCAAGAGTACCACCATGAAACTGCTCACCGGCTACCTCGCACCCTCCGAAGGGATCGCCAGGATCGCCGGGCATGACATGGCAGCTGACCGCATCGCCGGCTCGGAACGACTCGGTTACTTACCGGAAAACGGTCCACTTTATGCCGACATGAACCCCCATTCGATGCTTAGTTTTTTTGCAGACGCACGGGGCATGCTTCGAGACAAGAAGCAAGAACGGATCGACGCGGTCATTAAGTTGTGTGCCCTCGACAATTTCCTCTACAAACCGATCAGCAAACTCTCCAAGGGGCAACGGCAACGCGTGGGGATGGCCCAGACGCTGCTGCACGAACCGGATGTTTTGATCCTCGACGAACCGACTGCCGGCCTGGATCCGAACCAGATTCGGGAAGTCCGCGAAACGATACAGAAGCTTGGCCAGGACCGAACCATTTTGCTCTCCACGCACATCCTTCAGGAAGTGGAAGCAATGACTAACCGCGTGATCCTGATCAACCTGGGTAACATCGTCTTCGATGGCACAGTCGATGAGATACGCCAGGACCAGGAAACGCTGGATGCTGCCTTTAGTCGGTACACCACGGCTTAAGGAGATCCCACCTGTTGGGGCAACCAAGTTCCCTCCCGATTCAAGCACTAAGTCAATCAAAGTAATCAACTATTCACCACATCATTACACCAACTGACGAGTTAAGACTATGGCCGTGATTCTTGAAGTTCTCCATCTGCTACTGTACGACGTAATTTTATTAGTCATCTTGCTGGCAATCCTGGTTCCACTGGGTCTGCGCAACAAGGCCGCGACAGCAGTGGCCAAGCGGAATTTTTTCGGCTACTTCTCTAATCCAACCGGATACGCGTTCTTGTGTTTGTTTGTACTGCTGACTTCTTTTGCAGCGATTTGGCCTCACGATTTCTTCAACGAGAACCTCGCCAACCTGGATCAACTAAACAAATTCCTTCCTTTGATTATGCTCCTGTTTATCCCGGCGATTACGATGAGCATCTGGAGCGAGGAGCGTCGCGAACGTACCGATGAACTGCTGCTTACCCTGCCAGCCAATGACTTTGACATCGTGATGGGGAAATTCGTGGCGGCGGGTGCCGTCTTTTCTGTCTCCTTAGTCTTCTCGCAGTTGTGCAATGTGATGGTACTGGCTTCGCTGGCCAAGAATCCAGAAACGGGTGCGGTTGGCCTGGACACCGGGTTGCTGGCGGCCAATTACTTTGGACACTGGCTGATCGGCCTATCGATGCTGTCGCTGGGCATGATTGCTTCGTTCTTAACCAGCAATATGACGATCGGTTTTATTTTTGGCATGGCCTTTAATGTGCCGATGGTTGCTGCTGCTTACGCGGATATCATTGTCCCCACTTCTTCCTTTGCCCAAACGGTCTCGTCCTGGAGCATCGCTTCCCAGTTTGACGATTTTCGTCGGGGAGTTTTTAGTCTTTCGTCGATCAGTTATTTCATGATGGTAATCGTTATCGGACTCTACGTGAGCATGGTGCTCATTGGCAGACGACACTGGACTGGTGGTCGGGATGGACGTTCGCTGTTGGGACATTACCTGGTACGAACCGTAGCATTGATCACGACTGTCCTCTGTCTGAATGTCGTCTTTCGAACTCACGACGTCATCCGTTACGACGCTACCGATGGCAAGGTAAGCTCACTCTCGCCATCAACCAAGGACCTAATTCGAGACATCAAGTCGGAACATCCGATCAAGATCGAAGCTTTCATCAGCGTGGATTTGCCACAATCATACGTTCGCACTCGATATGATTTAATTTCGATGCTGAAAGAATTCAGCCAGCTGAACAAAATTGAACTGGTCCTTCACGACAACCTGGAACTGTTCGCCCCGGAGGTGACCGAAGCCGAAGAGCGTTACGGCATCACTCCCCAGTTTGTCCGTGTTCGCGAGCGTGGAGAGCTGCGCAACAAGGAAATCATTATGGGAGCGGCTTTCCGCTGTGGCCTGAAAAAGGTCGTCATACCGATTTTCGATTACGGCATTTCCGTCGAATACGAACTAATGCGATCAATCGCAACCGTCGCCGACGGGAAGACCAAGAAGATTGGCGTCGTGCGAACGGATGCCCAAGTCAACGGTGGTGGCATCATCATGGGCCCTGGTGGCCGTCCCCAGCCAGCGGCGCAACAAGAGTTGATTACCGAACTGGCCAAGCAGTATGACATCGAGGATGTCGACCTCAATAGCAAGGTGGAACCAGGTGAATACGACATGTTGCTGGCCGTTCAGCCTTCCTCGTTAGGACCCGAGCAACTGAGCCTGCTAATTGCTGCTATTCGTGATGGCCAGCCAACCGCAATTTTTGAAGATCCGTTCCCTTCGTTCGTGCGAGCGCCGGCTACGGGCAGTCCTCGCCAAGCAGCGGGGGGCGGAATGTTCGGCCAGGGTGGACCACCACCACCCAAGGGTGACATTCGGCAACTTTGGGACCTGTTAGAACTCGAGGTGCCCGCTGATCCCCAGGGATTGAATGTCCAACCAAAGCTGGTCTGGCAAACTTACAATCCCTATCCCAAGCTACAATTGCAGGGGATCCCGGACACCTGGGTGTTCGTTCCCGGCGAACGACTCAACCAGAAACATGCCATTACCAACGGTTTGAATCAGCTGTTCTTTCCCATACCAGGGATGATCATGGCGCGGGAAGGGGCCAAGCTCAATTTTGAGCCATTGGCATCAACCACGGATTATTCCGGTTGGATTTCTTTTACTGACTACACCCAGAACCAGGGCAACCTGGCAGCGCTCCAAGAGAAGCAGGGACGGGAACGTGGTTCCCAGGTCGTGGCGGCCCACATCACCGGGTCACTAGAAGAAGAGGACGAAGAAGAATCAGGCGAGGATCAAGAGGGCGAACAAACAAAGCAGAAGAAATCTCAGATCAACGTCATCTATGTGGCTGACATCGACCTGATGCATGGACCGTTTTTCACGCTACGGGCACGGCCTGATGATTTTGTTGACATCAAGTGGCGATTCGAGAACCCTACCTTCCTGCTCAATATCGTCGACGAACTGACCCGCGAAGACCGTTACATCACGATTCGCAACCGCCGCACACAATACAGTACGCTGCAAACGGTTGAAGCGAAAACGGAAGCTGCACATCATCGTGCTTACATCAAGGGTGTCGAATACGAGAAAAATCGCGAGAAAAAAAGCGCGGAATACGAACAAAAGATTGAAGCAGAAATTGCCAAGTTCCAGCAAGAAATCACCGAACTACAGAATCCGGAAAATAAAGAAATACCCGATCCAGCCGTTCTGAGAGCCAAGATTATCAGCCTGGGAACCAAGCAGATTATCAATGAACGGAAAAAGGAAGCTGAAAAGAAAAAGCTGGAACGCGAATACAAGAGAAACGTGACCAAGATCAAGCGCGAAGTCGAACAAGAGATCCGACAAATGCGGAAAGGCTATAAACTTTTCGCCGTGCTGCTGCCTCCGATTCCTCCCTTGCTGATCGGTTTGCTGGTATTTATCAGTCGACGACTACGGGAACGCGAAGGTGCCGAGAAATCACGTTTGCGTTAAGTTTTCGACTGCGTTGTTTTTACGATTACAATCCGTTTTAGATAAAATCTAGAATACAAGAGATAAGGACTGTTACAGATGAGCGAGATGGTCAAAACACAAGTCTACGTTGGCGTTGCCGTTGTCCTGGCTGCCCTGGCAGTGTTCTGGAAATCAGGTTATGTGGAAATGCAGTTGGACGACATGGTCGGCAAAGACCTGTTTGCAAAGTTCACCAGTGCCGATGCTGCTACTGACTTAACCATCACCAACTATGACACGAACTTTGACAAACCAGTTAATTTCCAAGTCAGTCGAGACAAGAAAACCGACCAATGGGTGATTCCCTCGGAAGATGGTTACCCGGCTGATGCCGAGGAACAAATGCAGAAAGCAGTCACCGCGCTGATCGATCTGGAAGTCGTTGATATAGCTTCTGAAGTCGCCAAGGACCACGAGTTGTACGGCGTCCTGGAACCAAGCAATGACGTGGCCGCTGGCTCGAAAGGGATCGGCATGCTGGTCGAAGTCGCAGATGCACGGAAAAATAAACTGGCCCACCTGATCATTGGCAAGCAGGATGCAAATAATAACGAACTGCGATTTGTTCGCGTTCGAGACGAAGACGTCACCTATGTCGTCAAACTGGATCTCACTAATTTCACGACGGAATTCAACGAATGGATCGAAGAAGATTTACTCTCTCTAAATCCTCTCGATATTCGCACTGTGGCACTGAAAGATTATGCCATCCTGGAAGTTGTTGATCCGCGCACCGGTGGACCAATTAAACAACTGATCCAGCGTTCCGACACCGCACTCACCTGGAACCAGGAAGAGAGCAAGTGGGAGATCGAGCACATGCACGAATTCAAGGCACCCGACCAGCCAACACCTACCGAATTGAGCGAAAATGA
>JAYGDG010000476.1:0-6227 GCA_046583015.1 Pirellulaceae bacterium
AGGGCCAGCGGCAAAGGCGGCTTGGCCGGCCCTGGTACCACCAGTTTGAACCTGCCCTCCCGCATCCAACGCCCACGAACGTTTCGCGAGGGCTCTCCCAGCCCAACAGCATCATTGGGATAGATCGCTCCAAAAACAGCCTGCGACGGAAGGGCTTTCTGCCCCGTTGCCGACGGCAGCAGATCGCGCCCTCGCATGCGTGGAGTTATCTTACTCGACAGCCCTGCAGCGGCAAGCATCGTGGGAACCAGGTCAATCGTGTGAACCAGTTGCCGATGCTCCCCGGGACGTGTCCGCCCGTCCCAGCGAATCAGGACAGGTGTTCGCAAGCCATCTTCATAGGGTGAGAGCTTGGAACGTAAATCTTGCCGGTCGGGACGTTTGGGATCGGGCCGCAAGCCGTTATCCGTTACGAAGACGATCAGCGTGTTACTTAACAGCGACTTGCGCTGCAAGTGTTCTAACAAGTGACCAACGGTTTCATCAAAACGGGCAATTTCCGCGTAGTAAGAGAGCAAGTGCCGGGGGACTTGCTTGCCTTCATACAACTTTCTAAATCGTGCTGGCGCATCGTAGGGAGTGTGTGGCAGAAAGGGAGCATACCAGAGAAAGAATGGCTGACGGCCCGCGCATTTGTCGACGAAGTCATCGATCGGCTTCATCGTCTCACGACCAATAACCAGGCCTGCATCGCCATTACCATGGGCCACCGACTGGCCATTCTCCTGGGCACGCGTACCGGTTACCTGGCCCAATCGTTTGGCTGGTCGGCCAAGCGTCATCCCCTCGGTAAAACCAGCCGTTCGATAATCACCTTCCCAATATTTTCCTGTCTGCAGGCAGGCATAACCATGCTGGGCAAGAATGCGGGGCAAGCTTGCCACGTTCTCAATCAGGTAATCCGTCCTGGCACGCGTGGCCCGGTACTGGTCCGCCGTCATCTTTCGCATTTCCCTCAGTCCCGGTGGCGGATGATTAAAGTGGATCCCATGCTGATGCGGGTACAAGCCGGTAAGCAGTGTGGCCAGTGATGGCCGACAAACACTCATCGGCACGTACCCATTGGGATAGCGCGCTGATTGGGCGGCAAGGCGATCGAGATGCGGGGTGTGAACCAGGTCGTTCCCCATAAATCCGAAATCGCGGTAAGACTGATCATCCGAGATAATCAAGACAATGTTCGGCGCAGCCGCTTCCAAAGGGACGGATCGGCCAACGAGCACAGTCGCTCCAACCATGGTCAATATCGTGAGAATTTTCATCGGCAAACGCATAACCTAAGGTGTTGTTGGAGTCGATAGTCCTGGCGAACCTTTCCCCAATCTACTATCCCACACTTTGCTTCTCAAGCAGCAAAGTCCACAATCACCAGCCAGCCAGTACCCCGAAAAGACGCCCCACTGGTTCGTTGACAGGGCAAGCCCCACGGGACTACGATGAGGTTTCATCACGGCAACCATCCCGGAGGCTATCAACATGGCAAAAGCGACTTTTGGTGCAGGCTGTTTTTGGGGAGTCGAAGTGACGTTTCGCCAGTTGGCTGGCGTCACGGACGCCCAGGTCGGTTACATGGCTGGCCACCTGGCCAACCCGACCTACGAAGATGTCTGTACCGGTACCACCGGCCACGCTGAAGTCTTGCAAGTGGAATTTGACCCGGCGCAAATCAGCTACGAAGAGTTGCTGGACGTTTTCTGGAAATCCCATAACCCCACGCAACTGAATCGCCAGGGCCCGGACGTGGGAACCCAGTATCGCTCGGGCATCTACTATGAAGATGACACGCAACGCATTGCTGCCGAGGCATCACGAGCGAATCTTGAGCAGAGTGGGCAACATGACCAGCCCATTGTTACGGAAGTGGCCGCTGCCAGTGAATTCTACCGGGCCGAAGAATACCACCAGCAATACCTGGAAAAACGTGGCCTCGGCAGTTGCCACCTGCCTTGAGCAAGCAGCGCCATAGAAGCGGTTTCTGAGACCATCTCGAAATCGCCTGCGCGTCTGGGACAAGTAGCCGAGGGAAATCTCAGCCCACCCTTGCTTTTCTTTTTCCCAACCCTTGACGCAAGCTCCTTCGTGCATCATTTTGAAGGTGACTTAAATCTGGTTTTCCCGTTCACTTCAGTCATCTCACCAGTCAACTCGGAAACTCAAAAAGAAAGCACATTAATCATGATCAGGTTTCGAACCTCAGCGATCGCGTGCCTGTTAGCTGCCGCACTTTTGGCGACTCCCGCAGTTGCCCAGGACTTTGTAGTTGGCCCGCTTGGATACTCAACGTATCGACCCGTGGTAACGTATTCTCCGGTCGTAACGACTCCTGGCAGAATCACCGCTTATTCTCCCATCATCAGCAGTTCCCCACAGATCATCACCTACGGCGCACCGGTCGTTACCAGCTATCGACCTGTCGTGACTTACCCCAGGACCGTCCGTTACCGCGTGCCGGTCGCTACCTATCGACCTGCAGTGGTTCGATACCGGGTTCCTGTCACGACCTACCGGGTTCCTGTCACGACCTACCGACCTGTGGTGACAAGTTATTCCCCCGTCCTGGTTCCCGGCGGTACTTTGATCGTCCGGCCCAAGGTCTACGTGACCGGACAACCGATTCGTAACATCTTGCGAGCCATGACTCCTTGAGTCGCTCGCCACAGCAGACTGATTAACCCGTAGCAAAGCCGCTCGTCGATGACGAGCGGCTTTTTTATTGGCCAGTCAACCCGCGGGTGCTGCTTCGTTACGTCTCTTCCAGGGCCGTTTTTTGCGCCTGGTAGAACGATTCTAGCTCTCGCAACTCGCGTTCAAATCCGCCAGAAAGAATCGGAAAGCGGCACCAGGTCTTGGGATCCAGGTTTTCATCATCGAGGTGAAACGAGGGTGCAAAACGCTCTCGTTTCCACTGGTTGCGGGACCAGAGCTGAAAAAATCGTCGCGTCCAGCCAACAAGCATCTCATTGCTATAGCCGGCCGACTCCATCCGGAGATCTACTTGCAGTTGCTGAAACACTTCCAACGGCGACAACTTGTCCCGAATGGCAAGTCTTTCAATGGCATCCAGCACCGAGTAGGGCATCAGGTCCGACTCATCGGTCTGGCCTTCGGCGGGTGGCCGCAATTCCGCCGTCGGTTGTTGAACATTAACCAGTGTCAGTTCGGGAACTGGCCCGCAGCCATCGGCACCATTAGTTTCCATCCAACGGAGCCAGTCTCTCAAGAATGCCTTGTCGATACCGGCGATCGGTGAGATGCCTCCACACGTGTCACCATCCATCGTCGTATAGCCAACCGCTGCTTCGGAACGATTGCTCGTCGCCAGCAAGAGTGCATTGCGTAAATTGGCCAGCAACCAGACACCGGGAGCTCGTACCCTCGCTTGAATATTCTGCAAGGCGAGATCATCGTCCTCCCAATTCAACTTCCTTCCAATGGCGGTAGAGACCGTATCCACGTAACCCTCGACCAGGCGATCCACGTCGAACGCAAAGAACTCGGCGCCCAGCGCCGTGGCCACCGACTCGGCGGCCGATCTGGTCGTCTCGGAGCTGTTACGCGTCGCTTGATAGACACAGGCCAGCAGCCGTCTAATCCACTGCTGCTCATCGGTGAGATTCTCGGCTCCCGGAAGGTAAGCGAGCTTCTCGGCCAGTCCAGCAATCCCGATTTCCCGGCACGTCAGCCGAACCATCATGGCCACCAGCACGGCCACCGTTGCTGAATCTGCTCCGCCGCTAAGGGAAACCACAAATCCATGGGACTTGCTTTTGCGGAGGTAATCGAGCAAGCCCAAAGCAACTGCACGAGTAAACTCTTCTCCCTTGATCGCGGGACTGTCTTCCCAGGCTGGCAACTCGGCGGCCTCAGTGGCTTCTGGTGCCGATTCCACGAACTCGAAAGCAACGGACAAACAACTTCCTGGGTCATCTACCACTTCTGGCGAGTAACTATCTAGCTGTTCCCGACTCATCCGAGTTCGGTCCACATCGATCACCGCAGACGACAAGTGGGTCTCCCGATAAGAAAAACGCGGACCAGTCACCAGCATTTGGCCATCACTGGCAATCATCGCATCGCCATCGTAAATCGCCCGGCCTGCTTCGTTTCCTAACAAGTTGGCATAGATGTAGCTGACATGCAGCGATCGAGACCCTTCCAATACAAAACCACGCCGGACCTTGTTCTTGCCAAATGCGAAATGGCTGGCACTCGGATTAAGGATAACATCGACACCACGCTCGGCCAGTTTGTGACCCGGCCGATTGCCAACCCAGGCATCTTCACAGATTTCAAACCCAATTCGAATACCGCTACAATCAAAAATCAGGTCGCCTAGCGGATACTCGCGACCAGCCACGGTGGTCGTCGCCTGGGTGTTTTCCCGCCAGGGTTTAAACCAGCGTGGTTCGTAGTGTAAACCGGCACCTGCCAAATTCTGTTTTCCCACGAAACCCAAGATCTGTTGATTGGCAACCAGGCAGGCAACGTTGTACAACCCACCAGCATGCCATAACGGCAACCCTAAGGAAACAATCGACCCCTCCACGTGAGGTACGATTTCCTCTAAGAGTTCCAGGGCCAGGGACTGGACCGCCAGTGATTGAAAAGCATCTTCACAGCCGTACCCCGTGATGCACAATTCAGGAAGGCAGAGGATCTGTACTTGCTGACTGATGGCAGCATCGATCGCGGCCAGGATATTGCGCTTGTTTCGGTCCCAGTCCAAAGGAGTCTGGTTAAGTACTCCCGCAGCCACCTTGATTCGTTTCACGGCGCAGGCCTCCCGGCTTTAGCCAGCAGTTCTAAGCGTTCCTGATACAAACGGCTTTCCATGCGAATCGGATATTCTGCGGGACCCTGCAAACGTGCAACCTCTTTTCTTAGCATAGCCAATTGGTCGCTGGTCCGCTGCCGGGTGTCCGAGAGATTCGGAAACTCATAAACCAGTTTTCCTGCCCGCAACACGGGCAGGAGCAGGTCTTCGGCATGGTCCGTCGGATCCGTTTCTCCTTGTTTGCCCGTCTCGATGCTACAACTAGTCTCCAGCCTGTCGGGACCGTAGCGCAAGTCGTACATCACGTCTGCTGTCATCAACGACCCGTTGTAGTAGCGACGCACCTGGAGAATCCCGGGGTCCGTAGCCTTCAGCGGATCGTCTGATCGCTTCACGAGATTCTGCCACTCTCCGTCAGCATCCCGCAAGGCGGATAGCTTGTAGACGCCACCGAGTGCCGGCTGGTCATAAGCGGTTGCCAATCGCGTCCCGACACCCCAGGCGGAAATGGCAGCCCCTTCTTCTTTGAGCCGCGTGATCGCATACTCATCCAGATCGTTGCTGGCGATTACGGCGACATCGGAGAAGCCGGCTTCGTCGAGCAAGGTGCGGGCTTGGCGACTTAAGCTGGCCAAGTCACCGGAGTCGAGCCTGATCCCCATCAAGCGACGGCCCGCCTGTTGCATCTTGCTGGCAACCGTGATGGCCCGCTTGATCCCCTCGAGCGTATCATACGTGTCAACGAGCAAGACACAATTGTTCGGCATCGTTTCTGCATAAGCTTCAAAGGCCTGCTGCTCCTGTTCAAACGCCAGTACCCAACTGTGGGAATGGGTTCCACTGACCGGAATACCGAACATTTTGCCCGCCATTAAGTTCGAGGTCGAATGACAGCCACCTACATAGGCCGCCCGGCTGGCCGAAATCCCTCCATCCATTCCCTGGGCTCGACGCAAGCCGAACTCCATGACACGATCTCCCTGAGCAGCATGGCACACGCGAGCCGACTTGGTTGCCACCAGCGTCTGAAAATTCATGATCGTCAGCAAGGCCGTCTCAACCAGTTGGCCTTGCAGTAAGGGACCTTGAATACGCAGCAAAGGTTCACGGGGAAACACAACTGTTCCCTCAACGACTGCGTCCAGGTCACAGGTAAACTTCAAGTCAGCCAGGTAGCCAAGAAAGTCGTCGTCAAATAATCGCTGGTCATCGTTACCTGTTAAAGATCGAAGGTAATCCAGATCGTCACTCGTAAATCGAAAAGCCTGCAACCATTGCACCAGCTGTGACAGACCGCAGCTAACTGCAAACCCATTTGCAAATGGCAACTCTCGAAAGGAGAGGTAAAACACCGCTTCTCGATCAGCAAGTCCATGCTGCCAGTAACCAGCAGCCATGGTCAACTGATAAAGATCAGTTACCAGACTAAGTGAATGTCTGTAGAGTTGTGTTG
>JAYGDG010000784.1:0-3527 GCA_046583015.1 Pirellulaceae bacterium
CCCGCCCCCACCAGATTGAAGTAACCGCCTCGTAGCACTCGACTCGCGCAACAGAGACAGCCTATTGCTGGGAACCCCTGACAAACTCCAGGCCCTTAACGCCACCATCCCAGATCAGGGTCTGATTGTCGTATCCAAACAAAACGGCATAGATTGGACGGGGCTTTGGCTTGCTAGCCATGTTGTACAAAAGCATCCCGTCATTGAGACTCCAAACCTTGATCCTGCGGTCTTCACTTGCAGTCACCACCCGGGTTCCATTCGGTGACACGTCCAGTCCATAAATCGGCGCTCCGTGGCCTTGCAACACGAACTCTACCCTGGCAGTCGCCACGTTCCAGATGCGGGCCGTTTTATCTCGACTACAACTAACAAGCCGCTTGCTATCTGGTGTGAAGACCAACCGACTTACCAGTCCACGATGTCCCTGTAGTCGTTGAAGCTCCCTTGGTTGATCCGCTTGCAGGCTCCAAAGTCTGATCTCTCCGGACCAACTTCCTGTGGCCAGCAGGGACCCATCAGCGGAAACGGCAACCGACGAGACAGGTTGCTCAGCAGCTGCAAATTCCACCAGCGATTTGCCCTCCTCTAAATCCCAAATCCGGACCATGCCATCGCGATCTGCCGCGGCACAACGGATCCCATCCGGGAAAACGGCCAAACCGTAAACGTCGCTTCGATGACCCTGCAACCGATGAATAAGACTACCGTTGTCCATGTCCCAAACAGCCAGGTCGCCGTTGATGCTGGCAGAGACCGCCCGGGTATCATTGGCTGCCAGAGCCACTGCGGAAAGCACGTTGGTATGCGCTTCTGGAATCCCTGAAAAACGACGAAACGCGGTATCAAAAACTCGCAACATTTTATCCTGGCGACCAACGACGATTCTCTTGCCGTCACGGGACATCGCCATGCAATGAACTGTCTCCGGTGGCATCGGCGCTGGAAACTTCAAATCTTTATAAGCGACCCGAGGATCTAACTGGTCATTCGTTGACAGATCATGCAACCGCCAATGGGCAACAGCTTCCTCGATCTTCGACCATTTCCGGTCACTTTTTACCGGACTCTTCCGTCGTGGAATAGTAAGCCAAAGACGTTTCGGCAACACCTTGCCACCCAAATGCACATTAAGGAAGCTTGACTCGTCACACTCTTCCCGTTCGTTCATCAACATCAGGATCGTTGCATAATTATAAAAGTAAGTTTCTTCCTCCTTGCAACCGTTGCGGAGGGCATCTTCGAGCAACCGTCTTGCTGTGGCCAGGTCGTAATTCAAAAACATAACTCGATCGGCCTCAAGACACTTGGCCATCAGTGAATCCGGGTACAAGTCGATCAGGACGTCAGCTGCAGGAGACGGCTGTGCCAGTCCAGCCACGGTAGCAGCCGGTCGCTGGAGAAATCCCAGTTCGTAGAAAGCCGGCACGAGGGCCAGCCCGTAGATTACGATCAGCAAACGATAGCGATACAAGTACTTCACGATTACAAACCACCCTGAACTTGAGAATCGCGGACTTTCCAAATAAACGAATCAAAATAGTAGTGGGTCAGCGCAAATCCGGTGATCATCAACTCGGTATACAGGTGGTATCCTAAGGTTGGATCGGGTGACGTTATTCCCAGTTCAGGGATCGGTCGATAAACCTCGTCCCAGCGGATCAGTCCAAAGCCAAATGTATCGAGTGGTTGCAGAACCGCCAGCTGATAGAGAGCAGCGTAGATCACGCATACCACGACAAAGAACTTGACGTTGCCGGATTTGACCAGCCACCGAGTCACGCTGAACTTCCTGGTCTCACCTGCCTCGGTGGTACCAGCCTGCTGAGCCGACAGCTGATCTACTTTCCTTCGTAAATACCAGTAGACAATCACGATGTACTGCAAGCCATGCATCAAACGGTGGGCGATACCCCAAACCAGAACCGAGGCCGTGTGCCAGGCACAGTAATACCAGAGAAAATAACTGGCCCCAATAAATGCATACTTAACCGGGTTGATCGACTGTCCACGGGCCAAACAGCGAGCTATGTAACACAAATAAATAGCGACATAGATGCCCGTGACTGTCCAACTAATGGTGTGAGTCAACTGGACGCCAGCCGTGGTAAGGGGAAACTCCCAGCGAGCCAGTTCATTGAGCCAGACGGAGTTAAACAGGGGAGAGGTCACCAGCATGTTGCCAAACAAAACCCAATGCAATGTCAAATCAAAACGGCCCGTAGTGCGACTGCCTGTACTCGCCTTGAAATCATAAATCCGGCCAAAACCATGCTGCTGCATAATGCTGTGCTGATGATCCCAAAGAGTACTGACCAGATACAGCGTGAGGGGAAACGACAGGGCACCGAGAAAGGTAAATCCAAAGATGATCAGCGGACCAATGATCAATCGATCCGTCCAGCGTTTCCAGTCTTCCGAGAAACCGTAGGTTCGTACCCAGGTCGCGAAATGATGAGGGATCGTGATCCACAAAGCAATCGAGGAAAGTGCCACGGCTGGCAACCAAAGCTGACTGCTAAGTGCAAACAAGACTGCGCAAAATGGCAATCCTATAAACCAGACAAGATCGCCCCGACGACTCAGGATGTACCCAATCTGAAACATGTCTTAACAATCCAATCGTCGACAGACGCGTCACCGGAAAGGGCCACTTGCATCATTATTGCTGCACGTCGCGACCGCTGTTTCCTAGTATACTCCAGTCAGCAGCAAGCAATCAACGACAGTTCAGCCTGCCAGTCCCGGCCGGTTTTATTGAGTAAAATCCAGTGGCTCGTGAGATTACATTTCAAATGGAACTGACGAGCCGATAGAATGGGCGCATGTATATTGGGAATGCCAGGACGCTGAAAACGATCCTCTCTCAACTCAGCGATACAGATACTTTTTCCGAGCAACGGGATCAGTTGGTGGCTGAGCAGCAACACAGGTCCTTTCGTTTTGTGCTGCGCTTTAATGATGCAGACAACAGTTATGGATATCCATCCAATCATCCACTCTACGATGGTTACACCGTCAATGGGAAATTGATTGACAGCAACCAGCAGATTCGTGTCTCTCTTAATCCAAAAACCAATTCGTTTATTGAATCGTTACGGGAAGGGGACACACTGGAAGTCGTCGCCTCACTCCATCGTTGGGATCCTGCCTACAATGTAGTGGAAATGGAAACTGTCTTAGAGAATCCACTTTCCCAGGAACCGGCACTCCACACTGATAAAAACAATCCCTCCCCTGAACGGGCCGTAGAAGCTGTCCAGGCACCTCGGCACTCGACGACGCTCGCCGAAAGACCGACTGCAGTCGCCACAACCATCTCCGGGAAGCCAGCAGACCACTCGCCTGGCACCACCTCAAGCGGTCGCTCCGTTGCCCGCTGGTTCATCGTTGTTGGTTGCCTTGGTTGTATTGCGACCGCTTCGATGATTTTCACCTATTCCTCCAGCGCCGCAGGCTGGGCAGAAACTCCCGCAAGACTGGTTTATTACCGGGCAAAAAACAGACACATGTTTATTACCTATGTC
>JAYGDG010000622.1:0-2119 GCA_046583015.1 Pirellulaceae bacterium
GGCCGAGCGGTTGGCGGGACATATCCACCAGACGCCACTGGTCAGTTGCCAGACGATCGATGCCCGTGCCGGTCGGGAGCTGCTGCTCAAGTGCGAGAACCAGCAAAAAGTGGGGGCCTTCAAGTTCCGCGGGGCGACCAACGCGGTTGCCCTCTTGACTGACGAGCAGGCAGCCCAGGGGGTGGTGACGCACAGCTCTGGCAATCATGCCCAGGCGCTGGCACTGGCGGCCCGTAACCGGGGCATCGCGGCCCATATCGTGATGCCCGAAAATGCACCTGGCGTCAAACGCCAGGCCGTTGAAGGGTATGGGGCCGAGGTGATCCTCTGCCAGCCAACCCTCAGCGCTCGGGAAACGACGGCCCGGGACGTCGTCGAGCGAACCGGCGCCCAGTTCATTCATCCTTACAACAACCCTCACATCATTGCCGGCCAGGGGACCTGCGGGCTGGAAATCCTGGAGGAAGTACCCCAGCTCGATGGCCTCATCGTACCGGTCGGTGGGGGCGGACTGCTCAGTGGTATTTGCCTGGCGGCCCGCGCGATCAATCCCAAGATCCGCATCTTTGCTGCCGAACCGGCTGGCGCCGATGATGCGGCCCAATCACTGGCTGCCGGAGAATTGATCCCACAAACCAATCCGCAAACCATTGCCGACGGGCTGCTGACCAGCCTGGGAGACCTTACCTGGCCAATCATCCGGGACCATGTCGAAGCAATAATCACGGTTGAAGACGAGGCAATCGTGGAAGCCATGCGACTGCTGTGGGAACGGGCCAAACTGGTCGTGGAGCCAAGTGGCGCCGTGGGAGTAGCTGCCGCCCTCAGTAAAACCTTTCAGTCACTCGACGGCCTCAACCAGGTCGCCGTCGTGCTGACCGGAGGCAACGTCAACCTGGATCAGTTACCCTGGTAAAGGGATTTTTGAGAATCGAGAAACAGATCATGAAACCAGACCAGTCAGTGCCGATGACGAATCGCCTGCAGAGCAGACGAGATTTTTTGCGCAACACCACGCAAGTGGGCCTCTTGAGCGGTCTGATCGCCTCGCCACACTTATTGCAGGGAGCTGCCATGGCCGACTCGCACATTGATGCCCACGTACACGTTTGGACCCCCGACATCAAATCCTATCCCCTGGGCAAGGGTTATAAGAAAGAGCAGATGAAGCCAGCGAGCTTTACGCCCGAGGAGCTGTTTGCTCACTGCCGTCCCCATGGCGTACAGCGCATCGTCCTGATCCAGATGAGTTACTACGGTTTTGACAACCGCTACATGCTCGACATGATAAAAAAGCATACCGGGGTCTTTTCGGGAGTGGCGGTCATCGACGAAGACGACCGGCCTGCTCGCACTATGCAGAAACTGGCCAGGCAGGGAGTGCGCGGATTTCGCATTCGCCAGGGTGATCGTCCGGCTGACGGCTGGCTCAATACCAAGGGCATGGCCGCCATGTGGAAAGCAGGGGCCGAGCATGGCCTGGCCATGTGTCACCTCTGCCAGCCCGGGTCGTTTCCGGCCATCGGCCAGATGTGTCGCCAGCATCCCGAGACACCGGTGGTCATTGACCATTTCGGCCGACTGGGCATTGGTGGCACGATCCCCAAGAAGGACCTGGACAATCTCTGCCAGCTGGCAAAACACAAGCAGACCCACGTCAAGGTTTCCGCCTTCTATGCACTGGGCAAGAAGCAGGCCCCCTACAGCGACCTGGTGCCGATGATTCGTCGCCTGCTTGATGCCTTTGGGCCGGAGCGCCTGATGTGGGCCAGTGACGGACCGTTTCAAGTGGTCGGTGGCCACCACGATGGTCCCTCGATTGATTTGATCAAGAATGCGGATTTCCTCTCGGCCGGTGACAAGGCGTGGCTGTTGCAGAAAACGGCTGCCAAGGTCTTCTTCTCCTAGAAAGCTCTTCAGGGTCAGCAGATGTCCAAGGCAACATGGCTACGTGGTTTGATCGTGCTGGTGACCATCGTCACGACGCTGGCACTAGAATTCGCACCCAAGCGGACGGGCGAGTATCCGGAGAAAGCGATCACGCTAGTCATTCCGTTCGCACCTGGCGGGGAAAGCGATTTCTTTGGCCGCGAGTTACAGAAGGCCATTCGCGATCACC
>JAYGDG010000668.1:0-2300 GCA_046583015.1 Pirellulaceae bacterium
TCACTGTGCGGGTAGACGCCCCCGTAGAGCCAATGAACCAGGCAATCGTTGCGAGGTCGACTGAACATGATGTTGACCGTGCCGACCATCTCCCCTTCGGGTGTGAAATCAACCTCCACCGGGTTATCCATGCCACCACCACAGTGGATTCGTACATCGGAGCCGTCTGGCTTGCAGGAAAAGATGTAAGAGCCAGCAAGTTTACTGGTCAGCTGTCCTTCCTTGTCCCGGAATTCATGTCCGTGCCTGCCGTCACACCAGTAAATACGACCGTCCGGCCCACGAAAACAGCCATGGATACTGGCAGCATTGCCCGTGTAACCGAATTGGCTGACCAGAATCTCGCGGCGATCGGCAATGCCATCCCCGGTGGTATCTTCGAGTCGCCAGATGTTGGGCGGGGAAGCGACATAGAGTGCCCCCTTGTGCCAGGCTCCGCCCATGGGGTAGGTCATCTTGTCGGCGAACAGGGTGGATCGGTCGAAGCGGCCATCGCCGTTGGTGTCTTCCAGCATGCGAACCGTGTTGGGCAATTGTTTTTCGAGTTCCGCTGCGGACAGGTTAACGCCCGCATTGTCCGCTACAAACAGGCGGCCCCGGTCATCGAGACAAGCCAGCGTGGGATGCTGAATCAAGGGGGGGCCGGCCACTAGTTCAATAGTGAATCCTGCTGGCACGCTGAATTTGGCTGGTACAAAATCAGCTGCTGAAATCGCTGACTGGCTGCTCAGCGTGAGCAGAAGAATGATGACACCACATCCGTCGATGATCCGCTTCCGTTGTCGCGAAGTCATGAGCTTGATCCCCAGCAAATTAGGAGTAAATGTAGAGTCCACAATATAGCAGACTCCGAGGCTGAGGTTTAACAGAAAGATGAACGTTGTCAGCAAGTAAACGTGATACGGTCCGGGCAGCAGCCCAGCCGCTATTCTTCACTCGCAAGGCAGTAAAGTGATTTTGCGCCGCGGAGATAAAACTCGTCACCGGCAATGGCCGCAGAGGCACTGAAACTGTCGTCCAGCTTGTTGAGGGCCAGTACCCGGGGGATTTCACTGTGAGTCATGACCAGTGTCTGGCCATCGAGGTCCGTGATGTAGATGCGGTCGGCGGCCCCCACTGGAGAAGCATAGATATTGCGCAGCGGTCCCAGTCGATAGGCTCCCGGTTCATCTTTACCCGTCGTGGCGTTGACTCGCGATAGGATGCTCTGGTAGTGAGCCAGGAAGTAGAGTGCTTTGCCATAGAGCAGGGGGGAGGGAACGTAGGGAGTCCCTCGAGTGCGACTCCAGGCCACCTGCTTGGTGCCAGTGATGTCACCTGCCGCTCCCTCAAGTTTGACAGCGAAAAGAGCCCGCTTCTCATAACTGCTGCCAACAAAAACCATCCCGTCCGCGGCGACCGGGGAAGCAACAATGTTGGCCGAGAGACCGCCACATTGCCAGTTGACTTTGCCAGTTGCCAGGTCATAGCTGCGAACGCGACCTGTGCCACTAATGATCACCTGGGGTTGCCCCTGGTGTTGAACTACAATCGGAGTTGCCCAGGAAGTGACTTCATTGCGGGCCTGCTTCCAGCGCTCTTTACCGGTGCTGGCGTCGAGCGCAACGACAAACGACTTTCCCTCATGATCCCAGTTAATGACCAGCGTGTTCTCAAAGAGAACCGGCGAACTGCCTTCCCCGTGTCCGTGCTTGGTATGCATCTTGCCCAGATCTGATTTCCAGAGAGGTTTGCCATCGAGGGCCAGTACGTGGACCCCTTGCGAGCCGAAGGATGCATAGACCCGTTTGCCATCGGTGAGAGGGGAATGAGAAGCGAGACTGGCCGTGTTGTGTCCACCCTCGTGAGGCAACTGTTTGCTAACCGTTTGTTTCCAAAGAATCTTGCCAGTGCGACGGTCCAGGGCCATCACGACATACTCATGATGATGGGTGATGGCCGAATTGTCATGGGCTCCGGGTGCCCCGCTGAAATGTGCTTTCACTGCCGGGCCAGCGGGGATCGCCGTGGTGACGAAGATTCGATTGCCCCAGATTACGGGTGTGGAGTGGCCTTTGCCGGGCAGGGGAGTTTTCCAGCGAATGTTCTTGGTTTCGCTCCATTCGGTTGGCGGATTGCCGGTCGGAGCCACTCCCGTGGCCAGTGGACCTCGCCATTGGGGCCAGTTGGAATTGGCCGGTTCGACGGCCAAGGCAAAGATCGGCCAGCAGGCACAGGTAACCAGAACCAGGCAGTTCAAGACAGAACGCCGTGATATCTGCGAGGCGGGTCGGCCGTGACAACTTCTCAGGGCGATCACT
>JAYGDG010000701.1:0-2281 GCA_046583015.1 Pirellulaceae bacterium
TCTCCTGAAATAACCGGCGCTGGTAGCCACCCTCGTGATAGTGGTGAGCCAGCCCGCGACGCCTCGATAGTCGCTTCCCGCGGGTTCGTTGATGACCCATGACCGCGATGTCCAGCCGAAAAAAAGAATGATGATAACCCGGACCGAGAGGCTGACAGGCGTAGAATCAAGCCAGCCAACTTCAAGCGGTTCATTATCAACGGTAAGGGCGTCGCTTTTCAAGCGCCTCTTGGCTAAACAGCCCGGTTTAGCCCGCTTTTTAGTCGATCGCGTCCGACATTTCCTCGTCCAGGAATTCCCACCAGTCGAGCTGCTCGTCATCTGCCTGAGCGGTATCGAAGGAGCTGCCGCGACGCCCAAGTCTACTGAACGTCTCGTCCACCTGTTGCCAGTAGGGCGTGTTGTCAATCGCAGGCGAGTTGGTGATGGTTGCTGCTGTCAGGTTCACACCCTCAGGTCGATCAATGCGGGACGTCGAGTTGCGCATTAGCTGATCAAACATTGGTGCGTGCGTGTTGCTTTCGCCCTCCCCTTCTCCCGCTCCTGCAGCTGCCTGCTGGTTCAGGAAGTTAATGACCGCGAGAGCGTCCGCGGCCGTCAGATATCCGTCCCGGTTCACGTCTACCAAGGGAGCGACGACACCCTCTGCACGAGAGCTGGCCAGTTGATGAAGTCCCTGGCTGTTGATCACGTTGATGGCTAGCAGCGCATCAATATTCGTGACCTGCAGATCATTGTTGACATCATTGGGGGTCTTGCAGTTGTACCAGGGAAATGCGGTGTTGATCTCGAGCGTGATCGTAGCGTTGTTACCGTACAAGGTGCCGTCGTAGGCACGGTAAACAAAAGAGTCGGTCAGGTTGAAGTTGGTGTTGGGAGTGTAGCTAAAGGACCCATCCTGGTTGACGGTAAGTTGTCCGTTGTTGGAAGTGGTTACGACGTAGAAAGTAAGGTTGTCTCCCTCGGCGTCAGTTACCAGCGATGCCAGTCCGCTGACTTTGTCTTTTTCAAAGAGCTGGTTTTCGACCGGTCGATATGTGGCCCCTGAAGCGAGCGGGCTGTCATTCTCGGAATTGATAATAACGGTGAAGTTTTGAGTGTTTGAAACACCACCGGCGAGGTCTCTCGCTTCGATGGTTACGGTTGTTTGGCCGTGAAAGTGATTGGCCGGATGAATGTGAATAGAATTGTCCGAACGGGGAGCAAACTGGTCGCTGTTGCTTGCCATCCCAATAGAGATGCCGAAATTGCTGTCAATGGATGCCATGTTCGTGATGCGGTACTGGATCTCGTCGCTGTCGGAGTCGATGTCACTGAGGTAGTTTCCCAACTGGGTACCGTTTCCATGGAAACTGCCATCTTCATTCAGGGTGAGCGGAGGCAGAGTTGCCAGTACCGGTAAATCGTTGATACCAGTGACCGTCAACGTGACGGTTCCAGTATCGGTCGATCCAAGTCCATCGTTGACGATGTATTGCACGCTATCTTGTGTGGATTCCCCCAACCCCAGCGACTGGGTGCTGGCCGGCGGCACGTAACGCAACTTGCCCGTCGCCTCAAAGGTCGCTTTACCTCCCAGCGTGGTCTCCACTTCACCCGTGGTTTCAAGGTTCAGGGATCCTTCGCTGCCAGGATTACGATCATTAGCCAGGATCCCGCTGGGATCGACCACCAGGATTGAGTCTTCATTGACGCTATAAGTATCGTCGCCGGCTCCGAAAACCTGGTCCTGTAGTTGCTGAGCAGCGGTCAGCGTGTTGCCACTGGCACTGACATCGCGCAGTTTCTCGATCAAGGCGACCAGGTCGTAATAGGTCGTCAGTCCATCGGCATTAAAATCTCCTGCCGGATTAAACTGTTGCTGGTTGCTTTCAAAAACCGTCTTGAATGTTTGCACATCGGTTTCGTTGTACTGGCCATCGTGATTTAGGTCGCCGAGTCCGGCGCCCACGATGGTCGAGGTAAACAGTCCCGGAACGCGCTGAATTTGGGAGTTGCCAGTTGGTTCAAAGGAGACGATGGTGGCAACATTGTTTCCGTGCGGAACATTAAAGTAGCCGTACTTAAACAGGTCACGGTCATGCTCGGCCGTTTTTCCTTGCCCGTCGTTGACCATGTCCATGATTTGCCCGTCGCTGGTACCGGCAGGCAGATTCAGGAAGACGTGGACGTTGTCTGCTGTTTTATCCAGGGAGCGTATGACAAGGTCACGGTTTTCTCGAACTCCCTCGTCCCAGGGCTCAAAGCTGGCCACGGTCGAGTCCGGTGGCAGGCGGTCGAC
>JAYGDG010000805.1:0-3807 GCA_046583015.1 Pirellulaceae bacterium
GGCTGGATGCTCGGCATTCGTGAAGACATGTTCTGCTTTGGCCTGGCCAGCGCTTCGACCAACCGCATCACCTATCTCACCAATCCTCAACCATTCCTACCCGGCAACTGGTATCACGTCACAGGGACCTATGACGGCGCCAAGATGAAGCTCTTTATTGACGGGCGTTTGCGCGCAGAGTCAGCGGCTCAAAAAGGGGGCATCGCCTATCCGCCAGTCGGCACCCTCACGCTCGGGGCCTATCGTGACAACAACGAACACTATCCACTGCAAGGAAAGATGGCCTACGCCGCTATCTTTGATCAGGCCCTGACGGGCCCTCAAATCCTGGCTCGGTTTCAAGACCAGAAAAAGTCCTATCCCGGTGTCGATCTGGTACCTTCTGTAGCCAAGGGATGGCCGACCTACGGCCGGGACATTCGTCGTTCGGGATACACTCCCGAGCAACTAAAACTTCCGCTCGCCAGCCAATGGACCTACCAAACGATGCGTCCCCCCGCCCCTGCCTGGCCACCGCCAGCCAAGCAGGATTTCTGGCACCAGAAAGCTGACTTACCAGCCCGCGTTACTTACGATCGGGCCTTCCATCTGGTGTCAGACGGGCAGCGCCTGATTTTTGCCTCTTCGGCAGAAGACAGCGTGACCTGCCTGGATGCGGCAACGGCGAAACTGCGATGGCGATTTACCACTGAAGCGCCCGTTCGGCTTGCTCCGACCATCGACCAGCAGCGGGTCTATTTCGGCAGCGACGACGGCTTTGTCTATTGCCTGGATGTCACCGACGGCAAACAGCTCTGGAAATACCAGGCGGCTCCAAGCGGCCGCCGCATTCCCGGCAACGAACGGATGATTTCGTCCTGGCCCGTCCGCAGTGGTGTGATTATCGACCGCGGCCAGGCCCGTTTCTCGGCCGGCCTCTTCCCGTCCCAGGGGACTTACCAGTTCGCTGTGGATGCCACAACCGGTGCAGCACTTGCCCGGGGAAAGCTAAGTTTTTCGCCGCAGGGATACTTACAGAGGCGGGGAACCCGCTTGATGGTTGCCCAGGGACGCAATCCCACCTCACAGCGTGTTGGGTCGCTCCCTCCAACAGACAAGCCCGTTCTCCCTGACCGAGACGAAATACTTTCTGAGTATCCCTACGCCACCATCTTCTCCGGCGCCGTACGTTTCGCGGGTGGGGAAAATCGGGTGGCCGCTCTCGACGCCGAGGGCACAACACTCTGGAGCAGTCCTGTCCGGGGCAAGGCTTATTCTCTGGCGCTGGCGGCCGGGAAACTTTTTGTTAGCACCGATCAGGGCGTCATCCACTGTTTTGTCGCGGGACCTTCGTCAAATCCTGTTAGCGAAGTCGTGGAACGCCCTGTCGAAGATCCTGCGGGACTTTTCTATCAAACTACGGACGAGCGACTCGCCTACGAGAGTCAGGCAGCTGAAATTATTGCCGCCGCGTCCCGCATTAATGCTAATCCGCTAGATCGCGGTTATTGTCTTGTTCTCGGCGCTGGGCGTGGTCAACTCGCCTACGAACTGGCTCGCAGAACGGGCATGCAGGTAATCGCCGTCGCCGAACCAGGACAGGACGCCGGCCCCACCCGGGAAGCCCTTCGGCAGGCCGGCCTGTATGGTCGCGTGGTCGTACACCAGGCACCTCTGAAACAACTCGGTTATGCCAGTGAATTGTTTAACCTGATTTGCGTCGACCGCGCCTCCGCAGACGGATCGCCCCCAACCCCGCTGGCCGAAACCCACCGACTGCTGCGACCTGCCGGTGGCGTCGCTGTGATGAATCCGCAGGCAACCAGCAATGTCACGCAAAAAGCTCTTGGTGCCTGGGCGCGCCGGATTCCA
Source organism: Pirellulaceae bacterium (assembly GCA_046583015.1). GTDB lineage: Bacteria > Planctomycetota > Planctomycetia > Pirellulales > Pirellulaceae > JAZADA01. The sequence continues at coordinate 1,852 of JAYGDG010000805.1, forward strand.
GCCGACGCAGTCCAGCGGTTCGAAGACGAGCAAAGGCGTTTCGTTTTACGCCGTACGCCCTCAAGTGAGGTTGGTGAATGGACCCACATGTATGCCGGAACTGCCAACACTGCCTGCAGCCAGGATCAACTGGTAAGGGGCGAACTGCAACTTCGCTGGTACGGCCGCCCCGGCCCCCAACACATGGTCGACCGGCATCACCGTACGAGTCCACCGCTAGTTATTGCGGGCCGCATGTTTTTGCCTGGAAACAACCACATCATCGGCATAGATGCTTACAACGGCACTGTCCTGTGGCAGAAACCGATGGCCAATTTTCGACGTGTGGGGGCAATGAGAGACAGCGGCAGCATGGTAGCATCCGCCGACATCCTGTACGCGGTGGCCAACAACAGATGCCATCTGTTGGACACGGCAACCGGAAAGGAAATCCGACAATTCACTACCCCGGCCCGTCGTGACAAGCAACCACGTCACTGGGGATATATCGCCCGCGTCGGCAACACACTTTACGGTACAACGACGCGCGTCGGAGCCGCCCGTCGCGATCACTCTCGGAAACAGATCAATGAAACGTATTACGATTTCATCCCTATCGTAACAAGTGATTCAATCTTCGCCCGGCACCGAACCGAAGGGCAACTAAGATGGCAATACAAACCCCGAGGTGCGATCATCAATCCCACGATCACAATCTCCAGCGACCGCATCTACTTTATTGAGAGCGATAACAAAAAGACGCTGGAGAACAACACTGGCCGGTCGACGCTCCAGCAGTTACTTGCTGGGGGCTCCCGACTGGTAGCCCTTGATCGACTACGGGGCACGTTGCTCTGGGAAAAGGCCTCCGGCCTCAAGCAAATACAGCATCACCTCTTCCTGGGCTACGCCCAAGAAACGCTGGTCGCCGTCGGAACCCGCAACCACCTGGACGGTACGGCCCAACAACTTTGGTATGACATCAAGGCCTTTTCTGCTAAGGACGGCCGGCCCCTCTGGACCGCCTCCCAAAACCAGCGGCAGACTATCGGTGGAAGCCACGGCGAACAGGACCACCATCCAGCCATTGTCCAGAACATTGTCTACGTCGAACCCTTTGCGTACCATCTAGCAACCGGTACTCGGCGGGCCAATTGGCAAATGACGCGAGGCGGCCACGGTTGCGGAACCATTTCCGCATCAGCGGCAGCCTGTTTTTTCCGGGCAGGAAATCCCACCATGTGTGATTTGGCTACTGGAAAACTAAGCAAGCTGACTGAGGTCAGTCGCCCTGGTTGCTGGATTAACATGATCCCTGCCGGCGGACTGCTGCTAATACCGGAAGCAAGTTCAGGCTGCACCTGTAATTTTCCCATCCAAACCTCCATGGCCTTCGGTCCAGTCACCACGGCTAAGCCGAAACCCTAACATCGGCCAAAACAATTCGCTACAATTTACGGCGCTGCTCCACCTAACTGTCCAAAGGAACCTGTTATGCAACAAGTCAAGATATTCAAGAGTATCGAGAGCGAACTTGTCACCCTCGAAGAAGAGATTAATGAGTGGCTCTCCACGAGTGGCGCGAAAGTGACTAATATCACGGGCAATATAGCCGCCCAAGCCACGTCTTCAGGATCACTGGGCGACAGTTTCTCCGGGTCTGACGTCCTCCTGGTGGTACTCTACGAAAAGTAATCTTCTGGGTTTCGTAGCCATCAGGGGCCAGCGGCTCTTTGTCCTGCTATGAAAGTCCGTCCAAACCGCTACCGGGTTTCCGGTCTACAACTCTTTTTTTGCCATGAAAATCGACCGACTTGAATTTTACCTGGTCGCGATGCCACTGCTTTCCCCCTGGCGGACCGCTTACGGTGAAGATCACGCGATTCACGCCATGCTTTGTCGTATGTGCAGCGGATCAGTTCAGGCTTGGGGAGAAACATCACCGCTGGCCGCACCCTGTTACAGCAGCGAATGGGC
>JAYGDG010000764.1:0-3424 GCA_046583015.1 Pirellulaceae bacterium
GTTGGCTGGCAGAGGATCACCTCGGCCCCATACCCTTCAACGGCCTGGCGTTTGACGCTGGGTGCATTTTCGGGCATCACGATATGGGCCGCGATGCCCCGGTTACGGGCCGCCAGTGCGAGCGCCTGGGCATGATTGCCAGAGCTGTGCGTCACCACCCCCTGGGCTGCCTGCTCGTCACTCAAGAGGGCAACCGCGTTGGTCGCCCCGCGGAACTTGAAGGCCCCTACTTTTTGCTGGTTCTCGCACTTGAGCAGCAGCTCCCGACCGGCACGGGCATCGATCGTCTGGCAACTGACCAGTGGCGTCTGGTGGATATGTCCCGCCAACCGCTCGGCCGCCTGGCGGATACTATCGATGCTGGCTGCATACGTGGGAAGGGACATGAAGTTTCGCTAGAGCGGTTTGAGTAATATGGATTCGACCGCTGCCATTGTAACTGGAATTATCGAGAGCAGGAGAGACCTGGGTACAGATTCAGGCGTGAAACGAGCAGCCTGCCAAGAGTTAGGCAAGCAGTGGCTCGATTGGCAATCCGGTGACCAGCGTGTGGGGCCGACGCAGCGAATCGTAGATCCGCGTGTCGGGTGAAACGCCCAGCAGGTGATAAATCGTAGCCGCCATGTCGGCCGGATCATGCGGCTTGCTGGCCGGGTAAGCGGCCGATTTGTCCGAGGCCCCGTAAACCGTGCCCGCGTTGACCCCAGCGCCGGCCAGTACCAGTGAATAGACCCAGGGCCAATGATCCCGTCCTGCATTCTTGTTAATTGCCGGGGTGCGGCCGAATTCCGCGTTCACCACGACCAGCGTGTCTGAGAGCATTCCCCGCTCTTTCAAGTCTCCGACCAGTGCTGTCAGGGCCGTATCCAAATCAGGCCCCAGGGAATCCTTCATCTTCTTGAAGTTCTGGCCATGCGTGTCCCAGGATCCTGAGGGCGTGTGGCAATAGCTGACGTTGACCAGTGGCACGCCCGCTTCGGCCAGTCGACGGGCCAGCAGGCAGCGCTGGCCAAATTCCGTCTTTCCATAACGTTCCCGCAGTTTCTCAGGTTCCTGGGCCAGGTCGAAAGCCTGGCGTGTCTTGGCCGAGGCCAGCAGGTTGACTGCCCGGGCATAATATCCGTTAAGACTTTGTTCGTTGGCGACCCGGTCAAGTTGCTGACTCAACTGGTTGAATTGTTGTCGCAGCTGCTGTCGATCCGTAAGTCGGACCGTCGTCAGGTCAGGTTGTGAGTCGAGCGCCTTGATTTTTACATCGGCGGGCAGCAAGGCCTGGTCAACGGCAAAACTGCTGTGCTGTTTTCCCAAGAAGCCGGGCGTCTGGCCGTGCAAGGTCGTACCGTTGCTGCGCCGCATCAGGGGACCGACTCGGACCCAGGTGGGTAAGTCACTGCCAGCTGGTCGCACGTGATCGAGCACGGCGCCGAAGGGAGGAAAGTCTGTTTCCGAGGGAGGAAAGTCGCCACGGGAACTAAATAGCTTGGGATGCTTGTGGCCAGTTTGCGCCGGCAGACAGGCCTGCACGTGATTGGCATTGTCATGACTCATCGAACGGACGACCGCCAGTTGATCGGCGATCTGGGCACACTGGGGGAGCAGTTCACTGAATTGAATGCCCGGGATCCTGGTGCTGATGGCGCCAAATTCACCGCGCACCTCTGTCGGCCCCGTCGGCTTGGGGTCAAAGGTTTCTTGCTGCGGGTGACCGCCATGAAGAAAGAGCATGATCACCCGCTTGGCACGGCCAAAGGTAGCCGCCTTGCTGCCCGCTGCCTGGTCGCGTGCTTGTAGCAACTGGGGCCAGGTCAGTCCCAGGCCACCGAGGCCACCCAATCGCAGCACATCACGACGCGACGGTTGCCACCTGACTGGTGCCGGTTGATCTTTTTTCTGCTGGGCCATGCAATTGAATCCCAAAACCATCGAAACTTACCTATCTATATACCAAGCCAAAAACCATTTGAAAACAGGAAAAGAGCCGCTTCGCGGTGGGCAAAAATAGCAAGACAGGCCGATGCTCCGCTGACGACAGGACTTGGGTCAACGTCGCGGTTGATCAGTTTAATCTTGGTCGCCAATGCTGGCTGCTGATTTCACCATTTGTCGCCGCTTGCTACATTAGTAACAGTGGATGGCATTGAAAACCGTACCCCTGAAACGTTTACGAGGATTTTGGATGAAAGCGGCAATTCGAACGACCCTGGCAGGCCTGTTTTTAATTTCCAGCTGCGGACTGGCAGCGGCCCAGAACGCGCCCGTCCCTGGTGGCACACTGGAGAAACAATTGCTGGGTGAAGCGCCTGCTGCACTGGCGGCAGCGGCCCGCAAAACGGGCGATCCCCGTCGCGGGGCCATCCTCTTTTACCAGCCCTATATGGCCTGCACCAAATGTCACGATGCGGGAGGACAGGACAAGCCACTGGGGCCGGACATGACCAAGCTGGACCGGGATGCCACGGATGTCTATGTCGTGGAGTCGATCCTCAATCCCTCCAAGGTCATCAGAAAAGGTTTCGAGTCGACGCAACTGGTGACCGTCGACGGGAAGGTGATCACGGCCCTCGAGTTGAAACAGACTCCGCAAGGCCTCTCCTACCGTGACGCCGGCCAGAACGGTCGGCTAGTTACCCTGGCCGCCAACCAGGTTGACGAGCGGGTTGTCAACAAGCAGTCGATCATGCCGGCCGGTCTGGTGAACCAGTTGGCCAGTCGCCAGCAGTTTTTGGACCTGATCCGCTACCTGCTGGAAATTTCCGACGGGGGTCCGGAGCGGGCCCGGGAATTGCGACCGGCCGCTTCGCTCTATGCCGCCCGTCCCTTGCCGGAGTACGAAAAACAGATCGATCATGCTGGGATGATTGCCAGCCTGGACCGTGGCAGCTTTCAGCGGGGCCAGGAAATTTACAATCGTCTTTGCATTAATTGTCACGGAACGCACGATCGTCCCGGTTCGCTCCCCACCTCGCTGCGGTTTGCCGAAGGGAAGTTTAAGAACGGGCATGATCCCTACACGATGTACCAGACGCTGACGCGCGGCTTTGGAATGATGGTTCAGCAGACCTGGATGGTTCCCCAGCAGAAGTACGATGTGATCCACTACGTTCGCGAAGCTTACCTGAAGTCACACAACACGAGCCAGCACTTTGCCGTCACGGATGCCTACCTGGCCAGCCTGCCCAGGGGGGACACGCGCGGACCAAAACCGTCCAATATTCGTAACTGGGTGACGATGGATTACGGTCCCAGCCTGATCCACTCGTACGAGGTTCCCGGCGGCCCGCTCAATTTTGCTTACAAGGGTATTGCCATGCGACTCGACGCGGGTCCCGGCGGTGTTTCTCGTGGTCGCCATTGGATGGTCTTTGATCACGATACCTTGCGGATGGCAGCCGCTTGGAGTGGCGAAGGATTTATCGACTGGAAT
>JAYGDG010000767.1:0-5545 GCA_046583015.1 Pirellulaceae bacterium
GGATCTCAGCGAGGGGAGCGTCTTCTCCTGGCTTTGCCAGATTGCGGAACACCGCATCATTGATGCCCATCGGCATTTCTTTGCAGCACAAAAGCGGGACGCGGGGCGCGAAGTGCCTCTACAGGCCCCAGCAACTGGCAAAGAAGGTGGCGGTTTAATTAACCTGCTCGTTGCCAGTATGACCACCCCCAGCCAGGCGTTTTCTCGAAATGTGAGGGAGTTGCGGCTGCGTGTTGCGCTGGAAGAATTGCCGCCAGATCAACGGGAAGTCTTGCGGCTTCGTTACGTGGAAAATCTTCCCACCAAGCAGATTGCGCAGCAGCTCGATAAGAGCGACGGGGCCCTCCGCGTGATGATCAGTCGCTGTTTAAAGCGGCTGGAATCCCTGCTCGATCAACCTTGAACGTGGCTCGGGCAGGATCTGCGGTTAAGGAAGCAGGACGCGGCCCCCGCTGGCCACGATGGTCTGCCCGGTCATGAAGCTCGATTGCTCCGAGAGTAGAAAGAAGGCCACCTCGGCGATTTCTTCCGGTTGTCCCAGTCGCCGCATGGGCGTGGCGTCAATCAGTTTTTGCTTGGCGGCCGGATCAACATTGGCAATGATGTCGGTCTCGATTAACCCCGGGGCAATTGCATTGACACGGATGTTGTCCCCCGCAATCGCCTCGGCAAGACTCTTGGTGAGAGCAATCATGCCCGCCTTGCTAACGGCGTAAGCAATCGAATGGGGACGAGCGCGGAGGCCAGCGATCGAGGCGATGTTGACGATCCGGCCGAAACCGCGCTCGGCCATCCCCTCCTTGACGGCCCAGGTGACCAGGTAGGCGCTGTTGAGATTGAAATCCATCGTCCGTTGCCATTGCTGCTGGGTGGTCTCGCGATGGTCTACGTAGTCAAAGATGCCGGCGTTGTTAACAAGCAGGTCGACCGGCCCCAGCGAGGATTCCACGGCATCGACCATCTGCTCGACCTGGTCGGCCTGCGAAACGTCCGCTTGTAGAACCGTGGCCTTCGCTCCCTGCTCCTCGACCAGGCGAGCCGTCTGCTGGGCGGCCTTTTCGCTGGTCAAGTAGTTGATGGCGACGTTGGCCCCGGCAGCGGCCAGTCGCAGGCAACAGGCGCGTCCGATCCCCTTGGCTCCGCCAGTAATGAGGGCCGTTTTGCCACTTAGATCTTCCGTCGTCATGGTTTTTTCTCCCCGCTTGAGCAAACGCTCTCCAGAAATGTTGCCCGTGCTGGCTGGTTCGGCAACTTGGCAGCCTGTTTTACCTGCCGGTTGGTCACCCTGCAACGCGCAGTGCGCGAATAATCTCCCTGCTTCTCGGTTGCTAGACTTTACGGCGTACTTTCAGGCGGATAAAAAGAACGAACACTTATCTTGGCTTGGCGTCAGTTTCCAACTGTCAGCCAGGGACATTAGGTCAACCCGAACTTGTTTGTACAGCTTAGGCAACGAGGTAACTTCGATGGCAGATGACCCGACTCGACCCGACGACGAACAACCGGATGTAACAGAGAACCAGTCGGAGGGTGCAGCCAGCGAGGCGACTGCGCAAGCCACGAGCGATTTCGTGGCTCCCCATCCGGGCAGCAAGAAGATGCCGCAGTGGAATACGGCCGAGTTGATCGATGCTCCCTATTTTACACGACGTAACTGGTTTGCCATGCTGGGGCCGGCCCTGGTCATGGGGGGGGCTGCCATCGGTGGTGGCGAGTGGTTGCTGGGCCCGCTGGTGACGGCCAAGTATGGAGCGGCCCTGTTGTGGCTGGCGACGATCAGCGTGTTGGGGCAGGTGCTCTACAACATTGAGATCAGCCGCTATACGCTTTATACGGGTGAGCCGATTTTTACAGGTAAGTTTCGCACCATGCCTGGACCGGCTTTTTGGGTTTGTGCATACCTGGTTTTTGACCTCGGTTCAATTTTTCCCTACCTGGCCAAAAATGCGGCCACGCCGGTGGCCACGATTATTAAGGGTGGTGAGGTGCCAACGGCAGATGATTACCTGCTAGTGACCGTGATCGGTTATCTTATTTTTCTGGCGGCACTGGTGCCGTTGTTCTTTGGCGGGAAGATCTATAACTCGCTGCGCATCATCATGTCAGCCAAGATCGTGCTGGTTTTTGGATTCCTGCTCACGCTGGCGTTCTTCTTTTCGAGTCCTTCCACCTGGGTGGAGATATGTAGCGGCTTTGTCCAGTTTGGTAACGTTCCGATCGAACGGGCAGAAAAGACGGGTGCCGACGGCAAGGTTTTGCCGTCAGATGACTGGGACATGGACGGCCATGCCGACGGTGTGGAGCCGATCCTCAAGGACATTAGAACTTCTATCAAGGGGAGTGAACCCTGGCCTGACTTTAACCAGGACGGTAAGCCGGATGCGCCGGTAGATACCGACGGAGATGGCAAGAATGACAGTTGGGGAGACCTGACCACCCATAACGATACAAATGATGACGGGCGGCTTGACACCTGGAGTAATATGAGCGTGCTTTTCAAGGATGAAAATAAGGATGGTGATCCGGATGCCTGGCCGGATGTGAATGATGACAAGCAGGCTGAGAAATTTATTGATATCGACGGGGACGGCATCCGCGATGGCAACAATATCGACAATATCTTCCTGTCGATATTCCGAGGTGATGGATTTCCCGATATCGACTTTACACTGATTGCCTTTATCACCGGCCTGGCAGCCATTGCTGGTTCTGGCGGTTTGTCCAATACGCCCACCAGTAACTTTACCCGGGACCAGGGATGGGGCATGGGCCACCATGTGGGGGCCATTCCCAGTGTGATTGGTGGTCACGATATTAAACTCTCCCATGTCGGCTCGGTCTTCGAAGTCAATGCGGAGTCGCTACCCAAATGGCGGCGCTGGTATCGCCACGTCTGTCGGGACCAGTTGGTGATCTGGATGCCGACCTGCTTTATCGGCCTGGCACTTCCCAGTATGTTGTCGATCCAGTTTTTGCGGCGTGGTACGGACGCCGGGAAATGGAACGCTGCTTCCATGACAGCCGATGGCGTTGGAGAGGCGGTTGCTGAGAGTTGGGGCAGCGGCCTGGGTGACGCATTTTGGTTTATGACATTGCTCTGTGGCTTTCTCGTGTTGGCACCTAGCATGGCCAGTTCGATTGATGGTATTTGTCGCCGCTGGGTCGATGCTTTCTGGACAGCCAGCAAACGCCTGCGAAAACTGGATCCAAAAGCGATCCGCATCGTTTACTTCCGAGTCCTGACCGGCTATGCCTGTTTTGGAATGGTTATGCTGCTGTTCCCGCCCAGTGATCTGATCAAGTATGCGACCATGATTTTTAATTTGGCATTGGGATTCAGCTGTTGGCATACGGTGGTGATCAATACAACGCTGTTGCCACCCGAGTTAAGGCCTGGCTGGTTTATTCGCATTACGCTGTCGATAGCGGGGGTATTTTTCTTTATCCTCGGAACGATGGCTGTCCTGGAGCAGACCGGCTTGTTGGCAAAGATCGTCGGCTAGCGTAGCCCCGCAGAACAACCGCTAAGACGATTGGGGACCCAGGTGGTTCCCAATCTTGCTCAAAGGATGATAGGCAGCCCGATAACTTCGTTACGAGGAGTGAAGCGATGAAGACGCGGATTTCGATGATCCTGGGTATGTTGGCAGCTCTCTTGGTGGGGTGGGGTCTCGGTAATGCCGATCGCCAGCAGGCCTCTGGCAGTACAGATGAGCGCGCGAAAACACAGCAAGTGGCTTCAGAGTCGCAGGTTGTGGCCGTGGCGCAGCGACGCGCAGCTACCAGTCAGCCGCCAGTTGAGGAGGACGGTAAGCTGCGGATTATTTGTTTTGGGGCGCACCCGGATGATGCGGAATACAAGTCGGGCGGGACGGCTGCCAAGTGGGTACGGGCAGGACATCACGTGAAACCCGTCTCGGTCACTAATGGTGACATCGGCCACTGGCAAATGGCCGGTGGCGCGCTGGCCAAACGGCGGACTGCCGAGTCTCAGGAAGTGGCACGTCGCCTTGGTTGCTCGGCGCAAATTCTCGATATTCACGATGGTGAGTTGATGCCGACGCTGGAAAATCGCAGAACGATCACGCGGCTGATCCGCCAATGGAAAGCAGACATCGTGATCAGTCATCGTCCCTGGGATTATCATCCCGACCATCGCTACGTTGGTGTGCTCGTGCAGGATGCGGCTTTCATGGTAACGGTCCCATTTTTCTGCCCCGATACGCCGCACCTAAGAAAGAACCCGGTCTTCCTCTATTCGAGTGATGGTTTTCAGAAACCGTACCCGTTTGAACCGGACGTGGTCGTTTCGGTCGACAGTGTCTTTGATCAAAAGGTGGAAGCTCTCTCGGCCCTGGTTTCGCAAGCGTACGAAGGCGGAGCCAACGGCAGTCCCGAGCGACTGCGGCAAGTTCCTCCGGCCAGTGATCCGGCAGCCCGACTGGACTGGTTGAAATCGAGATGGCAGAACAGGCAAAGCCGCACGGCCAACAAGTACCGGGGAGATTTGATTCGCTTTTATGGAGAGGAGTTAGGCAAAAAGGTGAAGTATGCCGAGGCCTTTGAGGTCTGCGAATACGGCCGCCGCCCAACCTTTGAAGAACTCAAAACCCTGTTCCCGATGGCCGACTGACGGGGTGACGCTTTGTCTCAAACCAATTCAGCAGATGCGCCGGCTCCGTTTGTCCAGGTGCTGGGAATAGCCCAGGATGGTGGCTACCCGCAGGCTGGTTGTCAGCAGCCTTGTTGCGCCGGGGCCTGGGAAAACGTTGATCAGCGGCGTTCGGTTGCTTCGCTGGGGATCGTTGATCCGGCCAGCGGAGAGGGCTGGTTGATTGATGCAACCCCGGATTTTCCACGGCAACTGGCGGCCCTGCAGCAGGCGGGTGGTGCGACCCTGGCTGGTATCTGCCTGACGCATGCCCACATCGGACACTACACGGGCCTGATCTACCTGGGCAAGGAGGCGATGGCGACTCGGTCCTTGCCCGTCTGGGCGATGCGCCGGATGCAGGCCTACTTGCAGGATCATCAGCCCTGGGCAGCCCTCTGTGAGCAGCAGCACCTGCAACTGCAGGAGCTGTCAGATCAAGCACAGCAGGCACTCAATGAACGCATCGCGGTAACGCCACTGCTGGTGCCGCATCGGGCGGAGTTTTCCGAGACGATCGGGCTGATCATCAGTGGCCCCTCGCGGCGCGTGCTCTGGTTGCCCGATATCGACGGCTGGGATCAGGCCGGGCCATCGCTGGAGGAGCTTTTAGGCCAGGTTGATGTGGCTTACGTCGATGGCACTTTTTTTGATGCCGATGAGGTAGTTGGCCGTTCTCTACAGGACGTGCCCCACCCGACCGTTTTGCAGACCCTGCAGCGGCTGGCGTCGTTGCCAGAGACCGAACGGGCCAAGGTGCGATTTGTCCATTTGAATCACACCACTCCGCTGTTGGATCCAGCCAGTTCGGCCTCTGCCGCTGTTGAGCAGGCTGGTTCCCAGGTGGCCCGGCAAGGAGAGCAGCAGTCTCTTTGACCAGGCTGCTTACTTGGG
>JAYGDG010000063.1:0-7806 GCA_046583015.1 Pirellulaceae bacterium
CCAGCAACCGCTGGCTAACTACCATTTTGATCATCCGGGGGCCTCGGCCGTTTACAGCAGTGCCCACGACCTGATTCGCTTTGCCTCGCTGCACCTCAAAAAACCTCTGGCCGATCAGAAATCCCCTTTGTCAGACGAGTGGATTGACGAAATGCAACGACCCACGGTCATCACAAAACCGGGAGTTGGTTATGGTGTCGGCTGGCGAATTACGGAAAGCGAATATGGATTCAGAACGGTAACTCATACCGGCGGCATGCCGGGTGTGCGTACCCGCTTGACGCTGGTTCCATCAGAGGGCATTGCCGTGGCGGCCTTAACCAACAGCCGCTCCAGTCTTCCGCATCGGGTGGTCGAGCAAACTCTGGCCACCCTGCTACCCAAGTATGCCCAGCAAAGGCGGCGAGCATCCTACCAGCGGACAACGCCAGCCCCTCCTTTCCCCTGGAAACCGCCACTCGAATGGGTTGGCTACTGGACCGGTGCCGTCGAGACTTATACTGGTCAACAAGCTGTCAAACTTTGGGTGCAGGCCGACGGTGATGTCCACGTCCAGTTGAATCAGCAGCTAAAACACTTGTTGAACCAGGTTCGCCTCGAGAATGGTTTCTTGACCGGTATTTTTCCGGGCAATTTGAATACGCCTGACGTCAATCGACGGCCCCATCAACTGGCCCTTAGAATTCGCTTGCGGGACAAACAACTCAACGGTTCTCTGACGGCGTTGAGTTTGCAACGGGGTCCACAAAACCCGGCACCCGATTTACCTCAGCGAAGTGGCTACGCACTAAGCCACTGGGTTAACCTGAGCAGGAAGTCTACGCTGGCTGCCCCCCGTTCACTGTTTGACGGAAAACAGCTGGGCCAATGGGAAATCATCAAGAAGAACGACTTTGAGAAGCATGGCACAGTCACCGTCAAGAATGGAATAATCGCCTTGCCAGCAGGGCAACCGGCCACCGGCATCCGCTGGAAAGGCACGTTTCCCCGTAATCATTATGAAGTTTCGCTGCAAGCGCGACGTACCAAGGGGAGCGATTTCTTTTGTGGCCTGACATTTCCGTTCAACGAGTCTTACCTGAGCTTAATTATTGGCGGCTGGGGAGGTGGAGTCACCGGCCTGTCTAACATCGACAACATGGCGGCCGTTGAAAACGAGACCACCGGTTACCTGGATGTCAAAGACAATCGCTGGTACCAGGTTCGCCTGCGCGTCACCCCGGAAAGAATTCGTGCCTGGATCGATCAGGAGGAAATCCTGGACCTGGTAACTAAGGACCACAAGTTCTCCATCTGGTGGGAACAGGAACCGGTGCGACCTTTTGGGATTGCCAGCTGGTACACGGCAGCCGAGCTGCGCCAGATACGCATCATTCCCGCTCCCTGATCAGCAGGGCCGCTGAGAACCAGACTAACCACAAAAGGAGATGGCTGGTGGCAACTGAAAACAGGGAACCCGGATCTCACTTCATCGACGTCCAGCAACTCGAATGGCAACCGACCCAATTTCCGGGCATCACCATGAAGATACTCTGGCAAGATGACCAGTCCGAATCCTTTACCGGTCTGTTTCGCTGTGAACCGGGTGCCCAATTGCCACTGCACCGACATGCGGATGTCGAACAAACTTATGTACTGGAAGGCAGCCTGGTCGATGACGCCGGAACCTGTACCACTGGTAACTTCGTCTGGCGAGAACGGGGATCCGTGCATGCGGCTCATAGCCCTGCTGGCTGCCTGCTGCTGGGAATCTTTCACAAGCCGAATGAGTTCCTTGATCCGGACAGCGAGGATTCAAACTCGTCCTGACCAGCAAAGAGTAAAGGCCCGTCCCCCCGCAGAGGAACGGGCCTTGGATTTACTCGGTCAAGGTTTACCAGCTGGTAATCCCTTGAGAGTTGGTGACTGCCCAGTGACAGCCCGCCGGCCACCCATCAGGTGCGGCCACCTCCTTGGCATTTACAGACATATATCACTGAACCACCTCCTTTCTCTAATCGATCCCCCCCACTTCGATCGCCAGTTGCCAGACACGATCACCTCGTGGGCTTGTTGCCCATCGCACTACGTTGGCGCGATCCGATGGGGCTATTCTAGCGATTTGCCGAAAATCTCGCAAAACTCTTTTCTTGACCGGCCGCCCAGCCTCACTATAGCTCATCGGGGATCGTGAATACGTTGCTCAAATGGCTGGTAAACATCTCAAACAAGCCATCTGCTGAACGCCGCAAACGAGCCTGCACAAAGATCTCACGATTCGCTTGACTCTGCTGCCGGGTGGTAACTTCCAGGGACTTCTCAGAGGCCGCCGGGCTCGTCAAACAAACATCGGTCGCCTTGACACCCTGGGCAGGATGAGTCACTGAAAGGACCCAGCCCAACACCAATACTGCCAAAACTTCTACACCAATCGCTCCCAAACCATGAAGACATTTCGCTAACCGCATCGCCAGAACCCTCCTTAGCTCAAAACAGGTGAACTCCGTTGCACACCCGCCACCCAACCCTTTCTTAGATGCAAACAACATGCCAACTCGGTAAGCGGGCTCAGAAACGGCTCGAACTGCCTGTTTTCACCTGTTTTAAAGGTCTGCAAAGATGCTAGCACTCATTAATTTGGTAGGAGTTACAACCGCTTGGGCGCCAAAACCACTTTTCAAGTGATCCGTCGCAACACGTAGACCACATCTTCGCTGTTTGAATCCACGACGACCGGTTGTTGCAGATCGTATTGAAAGTCGAAGGTTGCGACGATTTCCCACTGGGGAATTTCCTCCAACAGTTCTCGAAACTGCTCAGCGGTATAGGTCCGAAACAGGATACTATCCTGGAGTTGTTGTTGTTTTGTCGGTGTATAGACTTGATAGGTCATCGTAAAGTGTTCGGTCCGTGCTTGCAGATCACGTTCGCTGCAGACCAGTTGGGTCACGATACACAAGTGGCCTCTTTGGGCTGACCAGGATTCCGAGTCGGTTGGATCGGCGGTGGTGGGTGTCAAATGGATTCCGAGGACATAGAGCCCCCCGGGCTTGATAGCCTTTGCCATGCACTGCAGATGTGCAAGTGCTTGTTGATGAGTCAAGAGATGCCGGAAGCTGTTGATCATGTTGAAGCCGGCATCGACAGCAACAGGCAACTGGAAATCGCTCATGTCGGCTTGCACGACTCGATCTTCAAACCCTTTTCTTGCCAGTCTTTGGTTACAGTAATCGACGGCATGCTGGTTTAGATCCAGTCCTGAAATGCGCAGGCCTTGATCTGCCAGTCGATGCAGTAAGCGGCCGGTTCCGCAGGCGGGTTCGAAAACGTGACTGACGGGAATCGTTGCAAACGACTGAAAACAACCACTAAGAAACTCGAATTCTGCTTTCCAGTCTGACCCGTAGACCAGGTCGTAGTAGGCTGGATAGTCGTAGAGGTCACCGGCTAATGGTTCAAACATATTCGATTTGACCAGTGGTATTGTTGCCACTCTCTTTGCAGCGGGCTCACGGGTTTGGAATTAATCGTCGTCTAGCGAACGCCCTTCGAGTGCTTCAATAATAGTACGAAGTTCTTCGGAAACGGGCAGCGGCTCATTTTTTGCGTAATCAAACAGGACTACAGTGGAGCATCCTTCGCTAATCAGCAATTGCTGCTGCTGACTGAAGATTTGATGTTCCATCACCATGCTCGTCCGGCCAATTTTTCGAACCCGAGCGGTTACTTGAAGCGTATCGGGATGGGACAATTGTCGGCGATAATCACAGTGGATCGAAACCAGGATCGGTCCGACGCGGGTACCTTGCAGTAACTCGACGATTGGATCCAGGTCAAAGTAGCGCATGCGAGCGGTTTCGAACCAGCGAATGGACCGGGTATTGTTTACGTGCCCAAAAGCATCTTGATCTCCCCATTGCGTGGGTATCGTGAGCAGCACGGGGCAATCGGATGAGGCCTGCGTTGGAGGTTCAGTCATTTTGTTTCGCTTCTACAAGAGGTTCCAGGTCCCTGGCGAAGACTTTCAGTTCCGGTCGCTGACGCCATCCTAATGATTTCCACAACTGGCTAGCCTCTTCATTCTCCTGGTAAACAAACACACTGCAACGGGGGATCCCTGCTGCCTTGAGCTGATCCAGGCAATGTTGCACCAGGCGGCGAGCGAGTCCTTGCTGGCGATACGCTTCGTCCACCGCCAAGTGGTACAGGTAGCCACGTCGTCCATCGTGGCCAGCCAGGATCGCTGCCACAATATTCTCTTCGTCCCGGACTACCAGGCTAAGTCCCGGGTGGTATTGCAACAGTATTTCGACTTGGGAGCGGGAGTCGAGTTGGCTGAGTCCTTCACAACGGCTCCACAGTTCCCTCACCTGCTCATAATCCGCGGCGTTCATAGCGCAGAGTTTGATGGACATACGGTCCTCCTGCTGGCAACACGACACTCGGTCGGAGATCAATCGAGATAATCTTCATCGGCCAGGCGAGCGGGCACATATTCTTCCGTTACGTAACTGATGTCCTTACTAATGAGAGCTTCGACTTCCAGTTTGAAGCCATTCTCCAACATCAGGTTAATTTCCTTTTGCCAGGCCTTCTTCTTTTCAAACCAGGGATATTTCGCAATCTGCTTGGCCCGCTTGATATCGTTGTCACTGAGATTAATCGTGACACTTGGTGACAGGTCACAACGCGTGTAGTCCTTGCTGCGCAATCCCATGTACTTGGCATTGGGAATCGCCATGCGGCTAGACTCGTAGGCCAGGTTAATGGAACCCTGCTTAATCACGCTGTAGATGTAATAGCCCCAGGGATCATTATCGAGCAGGCAGTAGACGGGCAGCTTCAACTCATTGTGCATCCGGTGCAACAGGCGCCGCACGCCGCGGGGAGGCTGTCCATTTCCATGGGTCAAAATACAATTGTGAGTCTTCCAAAACTTGTCTTCATTAAAGCGCCGCCAGACCGTATCTTTTTCGACATGCAAGACAAAGTCAGCCTGGCAGTTATTAAATTGCAAGATTTCTGGTTCACAGATTGAAGGAATGGCATAGCCTCCGGAACCCATGCGAGCGCAATCGATACTGTCACCGCTGTCGGTCAGACGAATGTTGCCCACCAGTGAGCCACGATTGGAGGCATAGACATGCAGTTCTTCTCGCAAGGCATTCATCGTCACTTCAACGTCTTCGATCACCGGATCGCAATCTGCCTGATCGTCGAATGTCTCTTCCTTAGTACCCTCGATGGTATGCTTGAGCAGGTAGTACATACCTCGAATGCTGGTTGTCTTCCCCTGTTCGATCAGTTGCTTGCATCCACTGCTAACAAGCATCGTTTGCATATAGCTTTTGGCTTGTGACAGGTTGAACAGTTCTCGCCGATTCTTCGAGTTGCCCATCTCGATAAACCGCTTCCGCTTGTTGTAACGCACATTAGAGAGAGACCGGGAGGGAATGTCCAAGTGCGGTGCCCGGCTACGCTCAGCGACTTTGACAACCTGGTCTGCCACGGTGCGCAGCGATTTCAGGGTGCGGCGATCTTTCGTGCTCAGTTTTGTCTTCGCCGCGCTGCGGCTGGGTGTTTTCTTCTTCTTGCGTGCTCGTTTGGCCATGCTAGTTTTTCCTGATCTTAGCGTGTTTCCGTTCAGAACAACTCTTGCTGAGGATTGTCGGGATTCAAGTGCTCGGTGAGCAGGTCTTCCGGATCCTGGTCGACGATCAGCACATTCTTGCCGTATTCTTCTTCCGTAGGATCAACCTTCTTTCCATGGCGATCGTACTGGGAATCCGCTTCAGCCGTTTTCCGTTTCGCAACGCGTAGCAGCTGATCGTAAAGTTTTTTACGATCAGCGCCATTGAGATCGCTGACGGCAGTGGCCACTTCACCCAGGTAACGAAGGAACACATTGCGTCGTTCCCCTTCTTGTTTCACACGTTTTCGACGTCGCAAGTACATACCCAGCTTGCGTCCCACAGCCTGCAGTGCGAGTCGCAGTTCCTTCTCGATTTCCGGATAGGACGCGATTGCTTCTTTCGACTCACTGGTAAACGGTACCCAGACGCTGGCCAAGTGGATCATGACCGTGACCGGGCCACTCGGCAGTGACCCTCGCGACTGGCTCAAGCCATAGGGCCTCCAGTTGGTCCCCATGACGGCTTGCGTAATAGCACAGTCACGCTGCTTAAACTGCAACGGGACTCGATTTGCGTAACGCAACACCTGCATCGACTGGCCTTCCGAGATGTTGACATTTCTCATGGCACCATGCAGTTTTTCACGTTCGGTTTTCACCAATCGAGACGGCGATTTACGCGTTCCTAATTCAGTTTCCTTGATGATGCGATCCGCCGCATCGGTTCCCAATCCATCAAACGTGGTAACCAGGAATTGTCGCAACGTCCGGGCATCGCTTTCCGTCAGAAGTTGGTCCAGCAATTCGAGCGACACTTTCTGCGCCGTGGTACCCGCTCCATAAGACAGTCCCACTTCGAGTTGAAACGGATTGCCACGGTAGACCGCGGGCGGGCGTGTGGCAGCCACGAAAAACTCGCCCGGCACAACCTGGTAGAGGCCCTTGAGAATTAGTTCTTCACCAATCGCTGAAATACAATCGGTCGACGGAGCACGAATCTTGGTTTCCTGGATTGCGTCATACAATGACTCAATTTCATGCCGTCCGATCCGCCGGGTCGTGGCCCGCGTACTGACGCTGGCCGTTTCACAAATCCGCCGTGCAACAGCAGAACTGACTCGCGAAAACGATTGCGTCAAGAATTGAGAAATGGTACCCGTTTTCATTTCTTTGAGCATGGTGACCAGTCGCCCCAGCTCAATCCCATAGGGATGCGGTTTAATTTCCTTCGGCTCCGGAGGCAGCAATTCCGTGGAACGCTTGTAAGTCCTAAAACTGCCATCGGCATCCCGGTAATGCAGGGTCACATGGGGATTGGCAATCGCGGTCTGCTCCAGGTAGTCATCGATGCTACCCCGACCGCGATGATAGCGTCCTTCCAGTTCGATACTGACGCGCGTACCACTTCTTACTTCAACCGGTGTCTCTTCAGGTTCCGCGTCGTAGTAGCGTTCCCACGGGATGTCATGCTTCGCCATGTAGGACTCTGCGCTTTTGGCAGCAATGTCAACACCATCGCCTTTATCATTGAGGATCTCCGGATTATTGGTCTTGGTGTCGATCTGGATTTCGTAATAGTGATACGGCTTGCGAACCGAAAGCTTGGAGAGAATCTTGACTGGCTTGCCGGTCGTCAGCATGCCATACATCCCTGCCGCGCTGATACCAATCCCCTGCTGGCCACGACTCATCCGCAACCGATGAAACTTAGACCCGTAGAGCAGCTTGCCAAAGATCAAGGGAATTTGCTTCTTCAAGATACCTGGACCATTGTCTTGAATCGCAACCAGGAATCGGTTCTGCTTCAACTGATCAATCTGTACCCAGATCTCGGGGCAGATGCCAGCTTCTTCGCAAGCGTCAAGCGAATTATCGACAGCCTCTTTAACCGTCGTCAGTAGTGCCTTGCGCGGATTGTCAAACCCCAGTAAATGTCGATTCTTGGCAAAGAACTCGCTCACTGAAATCGTGCGCTGCTTGGCCGCCATGGATTGCGCAGTGGCACTTCGTCGCCTGCGCGGGTGGCCATTGGAAGAACTTTGCTCGCTCGAGCGAGCCGTTTTCTTCTTCTTTTTACGCTTCGTTTTTGCCAATTCTGCAGTACTCCATCACCACACTGAGGTTCTTGCCCCTCTCTTGTTTGAGAGGACGCATAGTCACGCCCGGATCACAATTCTGGCGTCGGGTAAAACTTT
>JAYGDG010000096.1:0-5485 GCA_046583015.1 Pirellulaceae bacterium
TTTATCCGTACGCGAAAACGATGCATAAAATTACGATTGAGACACCAATCCAGGCGACGTAGTGGACCCCCGCTATCAACCGCGGGTTCACCCGTTCTTCGCCGCGCCACACGACCAATACCTTGGGTGTCAGGTTCAGCCATGTCACGGTGTGATAGATGACCATCGGCAACGCAATCAACTGCAAAACGCTCAGCGTCTTGGAGTTTAGCATCGCGGTCACGGATTCCTGGTCACCGATCCTGGAGGCGAGAATCAGCAGAAGCAGCGAGTATCCGCCGACAAAGACGCAGGTCAGTTCGCGGACCATGAAAAGGGAATAGGTCCTCTTCTTGAGCCACCAATCGGCCGGCATAGGTCGCCGGTATTCCTTGGTCTTAGTTTCCTGGTCCGACATATGTCCGCTGCCACTCTTTGCTGATTGAATATTTCACTATTTACCCCAGGGGACGAGCACGGACCGATAAAAGTCCTTGGTAGCCGTCACCTTGGCCTGCTGAATTGCACCCGCGGGATCGACATTTTTCGGACAAACTCGCGAGCAATCTCCCACGAACGTGCATTCCCAGATTCCTTCATGGCTAAAAATAGCTTCTGCCCGTTCATCGGCGCCGCCGTCTCGTGAATCCAGGTTGTATCGCTGAGCCAGCGCGATAACCGCCGGTCCAAGAAATTCCTCGTGATGGCCAAAGACGGGACAGGCTGAGTAACAGAGCATGCAGTTAATACACATGCTGAAGTCCTTGTACTTCGCCAATTCCGCCGGTGTTTGCAGATGCTCACCTTCGGATACTGGTTTCTCCTCTTTCGGCACCAGCCAGGCTTTGACCTCAGTAAGTTTGTCGAGGAAACCTTCCATGTTGATAACAAGGTCGCGGATAACCGGGAAATAGCTAAGTGGTTCAACCCGGATCGTGGCCGGATGGTAGTCCCGAAGGAATGCGGCGCAAGTCAGTTTCGGTTCGCCATTGACCATCATTCCGCAGCTCCCACAGACGCCCATGCGGCAGGACCAGCGGTAAGTCAACGTGCCGTCGATTTGATCCTTGATGTAATTCAATGCGTCCAGAACGACCCAGTCCTCACGATAGGGAACCTCGTAGGTTTGGAACGTGGGTTCGTCTTCCTGCTCCGGGCGGTAACGGAAAACCTCCAGTGAAATGGTCGCTTCCGGCTGAGAGTTTTCATTTGCTGCCATAGTGGCGTTCTCCTGGAGGCCAGCGGGTAATCACCACGTCAAGGTATTCGATCCGCGGGTCGCCATCGGTTTGGTAGGCCAACGAGTGCTTGAGAAACCGTTCGTCGTCACGCTCGGGGTAATCCGTACGCTGGTGGGAACCACGCGACTCGGTGCGTGCCGACGCGCTGTGCGCCAAAGCCTCGGCGACGTCCAACATATACTCTAATTCTAGCGCCGTTGTCAATTCCGTGTTGAACGTGAGGCTGTGATCTGCCAGTTCAACGTTTTTGAACCGTTCCTTGAGGTGCCGAATGTTATCACAGGTTGTCTTGAGGGAATCGGCAGTACGGTAGATGCCCGCCCCGTCTTCCATCGCTTCGGTCAGTTCAAGGCGGATTTGGGCGATCGTTTCAGTGCCACCGGATGGTTCAAAGAACTGTTTCCGAATGCGCTGCTGCTCCTGGTCAGCCTGGGCCAGCAACTCTTCGGTAGCCAAGGTCCCGGTTTGAGCACTGAAGCGAACAGCCGCCCGGGCGGCGCGGGCTCCGAAAACTAACAGCTCCGTCAGTGAATTTGAGCCCAGGCGATTTGCCCCGTTAATACTGACGCAGGCGCATTCCCCTGCGGCCAACAGTCCCGGCAGTGGCGTTTCGCCCTCAATATTCGTATGGACACCACCCATCACGTAATGAACCACCGGCCTTACGGGGATCAACTCGTGAACTGGGTCGATGCCGGCGTAATTCCGGCACAACTCCCGTACGAAGGGAATCTTTTTGTTGATTTTCTTCTCGCCCATGTGACGGACGTCCAGGTGCACGAAATCACCATATGGCCCCTGGATCGTGCGACCCTGTTGCCTCTCCTGGACAAACGCCTGTGACAAGCGGTCCCGCGGCCCCAGTTCCATGGATCGCTTGCGGGGGTGTTCCGGGTCATTAACATCCAACGCTTCACCAAGCTCGTAATTCTGGAGGTAGCGGTCGCCGTCCTTGTTAACCAGGATTCCACCTTCGCCTCGCGACGCCTCGGTGATGAGAATACCGGTACCCGGGAGGCCCGTGGGGTGATACTGAACGAATTCCATGTCCTTCAGGGGAACCCCAGCGCGGTAGGCCAGCGACATTCCGTCACCCGTCTTAATGGCAGCATTCGTGGTAAACGGAAAGATCCTGCCCGCTCCACCCGTGCAGAGAATGGTTGCTTTCCCGGCAATGGCGCGAATCTGCCCCGTTCGCAATTCCAGGGCGGTCACTCCCTGGCATGTTCCGTCGTGAACAAGCAGCTTGGTGGCGAACCACTCATCGTAACGCGTCACGTTGTTGTATTTAAGCGCTGTCTGGAAAAGGGCATGCAGCATATGGAAGCCGGTTTTGTCGGCGGCGAACCAGGTACGTTCAACTTTCATCCCACCAAAGGGCCGTACCGCTACCGAACCATCGGGTTCGCGACTCCAGGGACATCCCCAGTGTTCCAATTGGACCATTTCCCTGGGAGCTTCGTCGACAAAGAGCTCGACAGCATCCTGGTCGGCCATCCAGTCGGCACCCGAGATCGTGTCGTAACAGTGGTCGTCCAGGCTGTCGTTCGGCTTAATAACGGCTGCCGCTCCCCCCTCAGCTGACACCGTGTGGGAACGCATCGGATAGACCTTGGAAATAACTCCAACGGTCAAATCCGGGTTCTCTTCGCCAATAGCGATCGCAGCCCGCAATCCTGCTCCACCGCCCCCCACGATCAGGATATCATGACTGATCAATTCCATAGTGAACCGGCGCCTCGAAACGTAACTCGGACTAAACGGCAAGTGCGTAGTATTACGCAAAACTTCCCAGTTGACAACCGCCAGACTTTTCTAGCCAAAACCGTAACTGGCAGATACAAAAAAGAAAGCCTCCTTTGTCGTTCTGCCGAGGCTGACAATTGACATTTGAAGTGCGGCGTTCTCTATTGTCGGGTAATATAGACCGGCGCCCAAGTCGGCTGCCTGGCCCAACGACCATTAGACAAGAGAGGCTCTCTCATGCTACGCACACGTTTATCGCTATGGATGTTGGTCGCTCTTTCTCTAATCGGGCCTCCGATTTACAGCAAAGACATTTCGCTAAATATTCAAACGCCGCAGTCCCCACCAGCATGGGCGCTGCTGCAGCGGCACCTGCTCAAGGCAAATGCGGATGCGTGCCAGGAGTTCTTTGCTAAATATTTTGACGAGAAGGGCTTTCTTCTCTGCGTCGAGCGGTGGGGCGGAGACGACGGGCCCGACGATGCGATCGAGAATTGCAACGACTGGCCTATCCTCCATGCGTTGGGAGCGTCAAACAATGTTCTGGAGATGTACCGCAAGGCATGGGAAGGGCATTTGCGGCAGTACACCCTGGCCAAGACGACCGACGTGCCCTTTGCCCGCGACGGTATGTACTACAAGGAATTTCCCGTCACCTTCGATTGGGTGCATAACGGCGAGGGCTTAACTGTCTTTAATCTGCAGGGATTGTCTGATCCGGAAAACCGGGCGTTCAAACAACGTGTACGTCGATTCGCCGGCTTCTATCTAAACGAGGATCCCGGTGCTCCAAATTATGACCCGCAGCACAAAATTATCCGGAGCCTTTTCAACGGCAGTCGCGGCCCCTTGTTGCGAAAGGCCACGGGGCTCGATTGGGCCGGCGACCCTATTGAAATCAAAGGACGTTTCCACCCGGGTCACGGCGAGGAGACCTATGAGCAGATGGTGGAACATTTCAAGGATTACAACGATATCATCGGCGACCACCCTCAGAACCTGCTGGCAACTTCGTTGGCTGTCAATGCCTACATGTTGACTTCGCAAACCAAGTACCGTGACTGGGTGCTGGAATATGTAGATGCCTGGCGGCAGCGAATTATCGACAATAATTCCATCGTACCGACGAACATTGGTTTGGATGGAAAGATCGGCAGTGCGGCGGACGGGAAATGGTACGGTGGTGTTTATGGTTGGGGCTTTACGGTGACCGTTCCGCAAACCGGTGAGTTAGCTCACCGCAACACTCACCAACTAGGTTTCGTCGGTTTTATGAATGCCTATCTCCTAACGGGCGACGACCGCTACCTGCAGCCATGGCGGGATCAGATCGACGCCGTGAACAGCAACGCCAAGGTGATCGACGGCAAGAAACAGTACCCGCGGATGTACGGGGACGAGGGCTGGTACGCGTTCACTCCAACCCCGTATGGCCCCAACCTTGCCGAACTCTATTACCTTTCAATGCAGAAGAAGGATCGACAGCGACTGGGAGTCAATGCCTGGCATGCGTTTCTTGAGGGAAACGACCCCGGTTATCCGGAACGGATCCTGAGAAGTGACTTACAACGCGTCAGGGATCGCGTGCAGGGATTAAGAAAGGATTCAACGACGCCCGACACACGACTCGCCGATGACCCCATGAAGTACAATCCCGCCAGCGTCTCCTCCCTGATTGAATTAATGCTGGGCGGCATCCATCCGGGGCATCGCGGTTCCCTCTTACATTGCCGGTTGCGGTATTTTGATCCGGTTGAACGCAGAGCTGGTATCCCCCAGGACGTGGCAGCACTGGTGGAAAAGATGACTGCCGATAGCGTCACGCTCTCGCTGGTGAACACGAATCAGCTTAAGGGCCGAGAGCTCTTGATCCAGGCAGGTGGCTATCGGGAGCATCATTTCAAAACGGTATCCATGGGCGAAAAGAAGACCACGATTGACGGGCCCTATTTACGGGTGAGGCTAAAACCTGGTTGTGGGACTCAATTGACGTTCACAATGGACCGTTACGCCCGGCGTCCTAGTCTTCATCTCCCCTGGTCTCAGTAGGCCGGCCCTGAACGCCGCAATTCTCAGCTTCCAGAAAGTCACCACGTGAACTATGAATGACGACACGATCGGGTCGCTCGCAAACTGGCCTGTGATTGACGAACTGTCGCCCGTGGAGCCAGCGAACGTGGACGCCCCGCTGGAGGCTCTTTCGCGCGGGGAAATTGCAGCTATCATTTGCCGCCAGGCCTTCACTCAAGAGGCCTGTGACGATGTCGTGAAGAAACTGGTCCGTGAGGGACTGCTGTTTGATCCTGCCCTGCCTCTCCCCGAGAACCTCAAAAAGGAAGCGATTCCGGAAAACTACTACTACCGGCCTGGTGAAACCTCTGAAAACAAACAAGATCGTTTGGCGGAGCAACCAACAGGGCGATTGCGAATCGATGTTGGGACGAGTCTCGGTACGCGCGGCAGCAAGCCGGCTTCCTTCTTCGAACATGCCAGCCAAACGCAACAACTCTTTAGCTCAC
>JAYGDG010000224.1:0-2563 GCA_046583015.1 Pirellulaceae bacterium
ATTGACGTGCCAGCTTTGGCTCCTGACCTGCAATGGCCAGGGCCGCAGTCATGGCACCGGTGCGAGCAGCGATATCGGGACTCCACGGAGCGCGGGAAGAGTAACCAATGGCCCCCGTCTTCTTGTCGATCGAGCCGCGAATTTCCTTCAGTGACCGGTCCCAGGCGCCCTGGTCGACCTGGTAGCCACACTTGGCCGCCAGGGCCCAGGCCAGGTGAGCTTGCGTGTTGATGATGACCAGGCCGCCGCCACTGTAGCCGACAATAAAGTGATGGCCCATGGTGCCATGTTCCGAAACGCGGGCGGCCAGTAAGTCGCAGCATTTGGCCAGGTCAGCCAGGACCTTCTTGTCACCGGTAGCCAGGTGGTACTCGGCTAGCAGGATCGCGGAGGAGGCTGCTTGCCAGCTCTTAGGACCGACCTTGGGATCTTTCGGGTTGATGGTGGCAATGCTCTTGCGCTGAATAAAGCCAATCGCGCGTTCGATGGTCGGTCGGTAAGCCTGCTTGTTGTCAGCCAGCACGGCCAGTGCACAAAAGGCTGACATGTAGACGTCCGCATCTCCGCCGACGCCCGGTTGCCAGCTGCCGTCTTTCCGCTGGGTGGCGACCAGGTGTTTGGCGATGCCAGCCAGGTAGGTTTGGCTCTTCGTGCAATTGTGAGGAAAAGATGGAGCAAAGGTGGGTGAGGCGGGGACGGTGATTTTCAGTGGAATTGTCTTTTCCTTGCGGACAACAACCAGTTGCAGTTGAAGCGGGTTGGTGGCACAGGCCTGTTGGAGGGCAACGGCCAACGCTTCCTGCGGGCCGCTGAGACCCGCATCGGTCTTCATGGAGAAGGGCCCAGGTTGCTGGCTGGCAATTGTTATAATCTGGTCGCCGACGGTCAGACCGCCCCGGGCAGCTGCGCCATCCTTGCCGATATCCATCACCAGGATGGATCGATCTCCGTCGGAGAGGCGTCCGGTAGCCGACAAGACACCCATCGGGAAGTCGTGCAACTGCTGTGTCTTGTTGTTGACGAGCGTGGGCCGGTAGAGGGTTTGCGCTGGTAGGCTGGTGGCCAGAAACATTGTGCCGAGACAACAGGCCAACAGGGTGTGCCGGAAGTTGTTTTTCATCGCTAGGATCCTTTTCAAGAGGTCGGTGCTAAGGGGAAGTATTAGCCAGGACGAGCGTCCCGTCCAGTAAGGTGGGCCTTGCTAGCCAATCAGGGCCGGATGACTGTGGTATGATCAACGGCGCCGGGAAGGCCTGTTTGTAGTTACCGAACGTTACGCTAGAAAGCGACAATTATGAGCAAAATTACTATAGCTGGTCTGCTGATTCTTGCTTTCACGGTCCAACTGGCAGCGCAGGATGCTGGCCTGCCGACGGCCAAAGATGTTTCAGTACCCAGGAAGGTTCCGACGCCGACGGACACGATTCCACTGGAGCAGTTGAAGACCCTGGCTGCCAGGAACGCCTCTGCCGAGTTCGATCCGAACCGGGTCATTACCCCTCATATGCCGATCGCCATCCGCCAGGAGGATCCCGGGGGGCCTAGTTACCAGGAGGGGATCAGTTACACCTTTTTGATTCACTCGATGAAGTTTGCGGCGATGTGTCGGCTGGGCGATGGACGTATCGCGATGATTGGCACGGGCTGGGTCGACGGGGCAGCCAAGGAAGAGCGTGCCTGTTTTATCTCCTATTCCGAGGATGAAGGGCGCCGCTGGAGCCAGCCCACCGAGTTTCATCGAGGCTTGGAACGGCCACAGCCGGTATCACTTGGTGGAAAGCGGTTAATCATCATGCCGCAGGATGATGATGGGTTTCTCTCCTTTAGTGGAGATGCGGGAAAGACCTGGAGTGAAAAACAATCTTTTCCGCGATTGGCCGATGGACGCATCACGTACCGTAAGGGGAGCGTGCTGGTTGAAAAGGATGTCATCTCGGCGGTCTTTATGGCGATTACCAAACCGCAACCGGGCAAGTCCTGGCGGGCGCAGTCATTGATCCGTCGAAGCCGCGATGGGGGACGGACTTGGAACGAGGGGATTTGGCTCCCCAGGGAGTGGCAGACTTCCGAAGGGTCGATCACGCGCGCTGCTGACGGGGCGCTGGTCGTTTCGCTGCGGACTGCCCAGCCACCCAATTTCCCCTCCTACAGTGACCACTGGCGGCGGATTACCACGGCCCGCTCACTTGACGAAGGTAAGACCTGGACCGATCACCAGGTTCATTTTAAGTATGGCAAGGTTCACACGGATTTGATCAGGCTCAAAGATGGCCGTCTCCTGATGACGTACGCTGTTCGCATGGGTGAGTTGGAAGGCAAGGTCTACCACGGGATTGAGGCCGTCATCAGTCGTGACCATGGTAAGACCTGGGACTGGGATCGTCGTTTTACGCTCTTTCGCTGGGCCATGCACCAGACGATGCACAGTCCCTGCTCGCTGCAGTTGGCGGACGGGCGCATCCTGACGCTCTTCCTCTATCACTACGGTGCCCAGTGGGGCAAGACAACTGTTGGCGGGCCTTCCCGTACCTTGGGAATTACCTCGGCTGTCATCTGGTCGCCA
>JAYGDG010000241.1:0-16731 GCA_046583015.1 Pirellulaceae bacterium
GTCGACCCCGGTTCAGCCGCTGAACTGGAAGCTTCCAGCCCCTCCGACACGTCCTCGTCGGTCCCTGCCGAGTCGACGCCAGCGGCCACTACAGCACAGCCGCTGGGAAAACTGGTTTCGCCAAATCAACTGTTGCTGCGCTGGAAGCCAGAGGAGCAAGTTTTTGAGCCGGTAGCCGTTGATGCTGCCCTTAACGCGGGGGATCATTTGCTGGTGCCACCGGGTTTCCGGGCTCAAATTGCGCTAGCATCTGGTCTGCAAATGACGGTGATGGGACATGCTACCTGGAAGTGGGTAGCGACCACAGGGGCTGGGCCCCGGCTGGTCCTCTCGCATGGGCGTTTTGTTTTTAGTCGAGAAGGTGAGTCAGCGGAGCCGGTGGCGGTCAGTTGTGCAGGCCGTAGTAGCTGGCTGGCATTACCGAAGCAGGATTCTCAGGTCGCCGTGGAGTTATGGCGCTATCTGCCACCGGGTAAGGATCCTCGAGTAGCAGTTGGTGAAATCGCTTTGCGGGCTTACCAGTTGGCCGGTGGCTGCTGGGCAGAAGAGCAAGGCGACTTAACGGTAAGGAAGCCGAGCGGAGTTGTTTGTTCTCGTACGCTGGGTCAGCAAGCCCTGGAACAAATGGTGGTGGAAACGTCACCCGGCTGGATTTCGTCTGGAAAGCAGGCTGGTTCCTTTGACGAGATTGCCACGGTTGCATTAGCGGAAGCGATCAGCAGCGAAGAGCCCTTGATTCTGCAGCTTCAGACATTGCAGGTCAGCCATCGGCTTCACGAGGTTCGTGCGCTGGCAGCACGGTCGCTAGCGGCCCTTGGTGAATACGACGCAATCCTGGCATCGTTTCATGACAAAGCGTATCGAGCCAGCTGGGAAAAACATTTTGGTTTATTGCGGGACCTCGTGGCTCGACATCCAGCCACAGCGGTCGGGGTGCAGATGGCGTTTGAGCGGCAGCGTGGAGATGATGGCGAACACTTGTTCCGGTTAATCTGGGGGTATGATTTGGCTCAACTGGAAGCAGAGAGTGCCGGGCAGCTTGTCCAGTGGTTAAGTGATGAGGCGATCGACACCCGTGTGCTGGCGTTCTCAAATTTAAAGCGGATCACTGGCAAGACGCAGTTGTTTTTTCCAGAGAAACCGATTGGTCAGCAGTCGACAGCTATTCGTGGCTGGAGCCGGTTGCTGGAAGAAGGTTCGATCGTTCCAGCCCAGGACCCCACTCCCTGGAACCAGCGTTCAGAATTGCTGAATCCCTAGCGAATTAGGCCGCTGGGATCGAGAGGGCTTGGATCAGATTCCCGAAAAACTGCGGGTGAATGTTGTTTTGAGCTCTTGTTCGACTTGTTCCCACCCTGGCTGCTGGGAACGGGACCCTTTCCTCGACCTCTCCAAGACGGTAAACTAAAGGCGTGCTAGTTTTGGCCCCGTACGAAGTAAAACCTATGTTTTCACTGCTCAGTGGGTAGGTTGTTTCTGTTATCGGTCAATTCCTGACTGGCCCGCTGCGGCAATCGCTAACAGGAGGGAAAGCGAATGCAAGTCATTGTCTCGGTACGGCATGGACGGTTGAATCATATCATTCAGGAGCAGATTCAAACCAAGCTGCAGAGGCTGACGCGACTGAGTGATCGTATTACTGAGATTGATGTCATTGTTGAATTGAAACAGCCAGAGGCTCCGTCCGTGGAGGTACAAGTTTCTTTAGAGCGATCGGGAGATTTGCTGGCAGTTGTTGAAGCGAACAGTGTGATTTCAGCAGTTGACAAGGTTCAACACAAGCTAGAACAACAATTACGCAAGCACAAACAAAAACGAACGGACCATCGGTCACCAGCATTGGGACAGGTTGCTTGGTCCAGTTCAGTGGACGAAGGACTTGATTGACGGTTTATGAACGATTAATGGTGAGTTAGAGAAAACTAGCTAGAGTCGCGCATAATAAATTCTTTAACTTGAATGATCAGAGAAAAAAGGTGTTGGAATGAAATTTCTGGAGTTCGTTAGCATCAAGGCCATTCGGCCGGAACTGCAGGCCCTTGACAAAGATTTAGTGATTAATGAGATGGTTGAAGCGCTAGTCGACGCCAATGAAATTAAGGCAGATGATCGGGAGAGTATCGCCGCGGCGGTCTTAAAGCGCGAAGATTTAGGCAGTACGGGGATTGGGAAAGGGATCGCCGTACCGCATACCAAACATCCAAGTGTTGAACGTCTTACCGGAACGGTGGGAGTAAGTTGTGAGGGAGTTGCTTTCAACAGCTTGGATGGAGAAAAAGTACAATTGTTTTTCTTGTTGGTGTCACCCCTGGACCGTCCAGGGGATCATTTGCGAGCGCTGGAAAATATTTCGCGACAACTTCGTGATGACACCTTCTGTAAGTTTCTTAAGCAATCCAAAACGGTGGAAGATATCCAGCAGTTGCTTGAGGAAGCGGACAATAATCAATTTGTTTCTTGAAGTAGTTTTGACCCTGCTGGCTTCGTGGGCCAGAAGCACTGAACCAAAAGGTGGTAGTGGGTCTCTCACTGGAGTTGAGATTAGGGTCAGGTACGGGTTACGAGAATGACACAGGCAACGGCAACAAGGCGAGTGATTGTCAGCAATCCACAGGGATTGCATGCGCGCCCGGCCGATCTGTTTGTGAAAACGGCCTCGAAATTTACAGCTCGTGTTGAAGTAAATAAGAATGGGGAACTCGTTGACGGGAAGAGTATTCTGTCGATCTTGACACTGGCAGCCGTCCAGGGGACGGAGCTGGTGATTCAAGCAGAAGGTTCTGATTCGGCCGCTGCCGTGCAAGCACTGGCCGAACTTTTCGAACAGGAATTTGGTGACGAGTCCGCAACCGAACAAACAAGTGAACATCAGGGAGGCGGCGGATCCGTGTGAGTTAACACGGATGCCAGCTGCCGCTACTAAGTCAATTAAAATAAGTACTACTGCCGTGTTGAAATGCTGGTTGATCGCGCTCTCCGTCAGGTAGGCCAGCGATTCCAGTTCAGCATGCGGTGGGACCATGCCATGCAGATACACCACGGAATAGCCGCTTCGCCAGGCGTAGCCATGGGCGAAGCGATGATCATGGAACACGAGGGATTTCGAATTTCTCGCCGGTTCGTCGTCGACGATGCCGTTAACGATGAATGGCGCCGTCTCAAGGTGGCCATGGAAGAAGTTGCCGATAAAATTGCTCGCAACCGTGATACGGTGGCTGAACAGTTGGGAGACCAGTACGGCGCTATCTTTTCGGCACACTTACAGATATTGCGGGATCAACAGTTGCAGCAGCAACTGGAGACACTGATTCGGCAGCACCAGCATTCTCCGGAATACGCGGTCAGTACCACGCTCAGCCGTTACGCAAAAGTGTTTCATGAATTGGAGAGTGATAACCTGGTGGAACCTGCACAGGATATTTTCGATATCGAAAAAAGCCTGCTTGCCAAATTGCTCGGCCATCGGCGCGAAGAACTTTCTCATCTCAAGACACCCACCATCGTGCTGGCGTTTTCAACCGAAACAGGTGGCCCCGGTGGGCACAGCGCCATCCTTGCTCAGGGTTTGGAGATTCCTGCCGTGGTTGGAATCGGATCTTTCCTGACGGACCTTTCCGGGGGAGATCTAGTGATCATTGATGGTGACCATGGGACGGTTACGATCGACCCGGACGAGAAGACGTTGCAACGGTATCAGCAGGAGGTGGAAGTCCATCGTGCAGGGGAAATCCAGCTAGCTGAATTGTGTGAATTGCCGGCAGAGACAATCGATCAGGAACCAGTTCACCTGGCAGCTAATATTGAGTTTCCGCATGAAGTCCAAGTATCCTTGCGACGAGGCGCTGATGGCATCGGGCTCTATCGAACTGAGTTTCTCTACCTGGCTTCCAACCAGGAACCGACAGAAGAGGAGCATTATCAGGCCTATGCTCACGTGGTTCGAAGTATGAAACAGCGGCCTGTTGTCATTCGGACGCTGGATTTGGGTGCCGACAAAACGGGGCAGATTCCTCGTGGCGAAGAAGAACGCAACCCCTTCCTCGGTTTGGGCAGCATCCGACTCGCCCGGCAGAATCTGCCCTTGTTTCGTGTTCAGTTACGTGCCATTTTACGAGCCAGCTCGTTAGGACCGGTGCAAGTCATGTTTCCGCTGGTCGCAACACTCGAACAACTTCGCCAGGCACGGACCGTCTTGGACGAGGTGATGCACGACTTACGGCAAGAAGGGATCGACCATGATTCGAATCTGCCCGTTGGCATGATGGTTGAAGTACCGTCAGCGGTGATGGTGATCGATCGACTGCTGGACGAAGTTGATTTTATCAGTATCGGGACCAACGATCTGATTCAATACGCACTGGCCGTGGATCGGAGCAATAAAGATGTTGCTGGACTCTACCAAGCCAGTGACCCCGGAGTACTACGATTGATTGAGCGCTCGATCCAGGCGGCTAACGATGTCCGGATTCCGGCGACCGTCTGTGGACAAATGAGTGGGATGCCAGGTTATATCCCCCCGCTGTTAGGCATGGGCTTGCGGGGATTTAGCGTGCCGCCCAGTTCAATTCCGGAAGTCAAACGAATTTGCCGGTCGGTCAGGATATCGCAATGCAAAGAGATTACTGACCAGGCCATGAGCAGGAAAGATGCCGAACAAATCAACCAGTTTTCAACCAGGGAGTTGCGAAAGATAGCACCAGCGTTGGTCGCTTAGTCATCTCGGCAGCACGCTTGCGTGCTGTCTGCGGTCAGACGATCGCAATGATGGAACGAAACGTCAAAAGCGCAGCCCAAGTAAACATAGAGAAAATGAGAATCCATGAAGAAAGAAATGCTAATTAATGTGTCGCAACCGGAAGAATGCCGGATTGCGATTGTTGAAGACGGCCAGCTTGAAGAACTATATGTAGAGCGGGCCAGTCAGGACAACTGTGTAGGAAACATCTACAAGGGAAAATCGTTAACCTGGAGCCAAGTATTCAAGCGGCCTTTGTCGACTTTGGCGTTGGCCGAAATGGTTTTTTGCATATCAGTGATGTAGAACCAGAATACTTTCGACAAGGAGGATATGATCCCGAGAAGATGAAGGACTCCAGTCGAGATGCGGAGTTTGAAGACAATGGTAAGGATCGCCGCGATCAAAACCAGTCAGGACGTACTCGTGGACGCCGGCAAGACCAGCGTCGGACCGGACGGCCACGAATCAAGCCACCGATCCAAGAGATTTTTCGTCGTGGCGATGAAGTCGTTGTGCAGGTGATCAAAGAAGGGATCGGCACCAAGGGACCCACTCTTTCCACCTACGTTAGCGTGCCCGGACGATATCTGGTACTGATGCCTTCGCTGGGACGAGTTGGCGTATCGCGGAAGATTGAAGATGACAGCGTTCGTCGAAAATTGCGTGGTACGTTGCGAGAACTGAGTCCGCCAGAAGGCCTTGGATTCATTGTTCGTACTGCCGGACAAGATCGAACAAAGAAAGAACTCTCACGCGATCTGGCCTACCTGGTGCGGTTGTGGAAAGCCCTGGTTCGACGGATCAAGAATGCGGAATCGCCGAGTTCGATCTACGAAGACAGCGATATGATCATTCGCACGATTCGTGATATTTTTTCTTCGGACGTTGATGCGATTTACATCGACGAAGAGAATGCTTATCAGCGGGCGAAAGAATTCCTGCACGTGGTCATGCCTCGCTATGCCAATCGATTGCATCACTACCAGGATCAACAACCGCTCTATCACAAATACGAACTGGAAAAAGAGATTAACCAGATCCACAAACGGGATGTGCGGCTCAAAGCCGGTGGATCCATCGTGATTGATCCCACCGAAGCGCTGGTAGCAATCGATGTCAACAGTGGTAATTTTCGTACCGATGACTCTGCCGAAGAAACCGCCTACCAGCTTAATGTGACAGCAGCCCGAGAAATTGCCCGGCAATTGAGATTGCGAGACCTGGGTGGTGTGATCGTCAATGACTTCATTGACATGCGCAAGGAAAAACATCGGAGAGGACTCGAACGAGCATTGCGAGATGCCATGAAACGGGATCGAGCCCGCACTAAAATCCTCCGGACTAGCCCCTTCGGCCTGATTGAAATGACGCGGCAACGCATCCGACCCAGCTTGAAACGATCCGTCTATGAGGATTGCCCCTGTTGCAGCGGACGAGGTGTTGTGAAAACAGCTGAAAGCATGTCGATCGAAGTGGTACGTGTCCTGATGTTGGCTAGCCAGCACGAAGAAGTTGCCACCGTGACACTCAAGGTGCACGAGGATGTGGCTGCCTACTTGAATAACCGTAAACGTAAAGAGATTATCGGCTTGGAAGAGACAGGCAACATGACCGTGCAAGTCATCAGCAGTGCTGGTGTCTATCCAGAATTTCTCGAAATCGATTGCAATAATAGCGAAGGGCAAGCTGTTAAAGTACCGTAAAATCTCGGTTGAACTGAAGCTGCCGGCCCTCGACGCAAGTGGTTGAATGGGCTATGGTAGAGCCTGAACGATGAGGGTCACACTAGGTTTCCCAGGAATCATTTCCCAGGAATCATTTCCCAGCTAATCAAGGTGCCAGCGATTATGTATGCAATTATTGCCGATAGTGGACGTCAGTACAAAGTAGAGGAAGGACAGGAAGTCACGATCGATTTCCGAGATCTGGCTCCAGGCGAAGAGATTACCTTTGAGCGGGTATTAGCTGTTTCCGGCGAAAAAGGGATGCAACTTGGGCAGCCAACATTAGCAGGTGCGGTTGTGACAGCTGAAGTAGTGGGCCCCACCAAGGGTCCTAAGCTGATCGTCCAAAAGTTCCGCCGCCGAAAAAACTCCCGCCGCAAGACGGGACACCGGCAGCCATTGCTGAAAGTGCGGATCGCTAAGATCGACGGCGTTTGATCAGCCCCCCAGAGATCGCTCAGAGCCCCCTGGAAGACGTGCTGGCTAGAAATAGGTCCGTCGTTCAAGGATTGCCCCCAACAAGCGGCTCTGGCCCCAGGCTCGCCCTCAGGAGCGACGATAAGGCCATCTCGTGATTGTCGAGCCCGTGACCAAGTCCAGAGCGCTAACGGTAGCTTGACGATTCGCCTAAATTGGATGGCATTGCGCACAACCGATCGTCAGAATTTATTTTTTGCAAGGCCTGCCAGGAGACCTATGAGGCCTGCCGGAAAGGTAACTGTGATGGATTTTGTGATTCGAAGAACAACGCTGCCAGCGCAAATTGACTTGCCAGAATCGGGGATGGAGCGACCGCAGAGGCCAGCAACCTGATCAGGATGGGCAACGGAAACAACGGGCGAAAAATTTACCAGTAAAAATTTAGACCTGATTGTAGTCGGTTGCCGAGCGCCAGGATCGTCGCTGTAAATGATCGGTAACAGCGACTAAAGATTGGGATATTCAAACCGAAAGAGACGTGCTAGCATGCCGCGACCAAAAATGCGGAGTGGCGAGGAGAGGGTTTACGAGCGGCTTTGGCCAGGCGGCAGAAGAGGAGTAGCAGGATCGGATGGGAAGGATTTTTTGATTTTTCTTTTTAGCAGACAGTTTACTTGACAAGTCGCTCCTATTTTTCATAAGTCTTGATTTGATTAGGGTTTAAATTGGTTAGTAAGGGGTGCGTCAGGAAACAGTAGGGGAGCACACGGAAGTAGATAACCTCTATAAAGGCAGGGAGTTAAGTAGTAAAAAAATTAGTAATTGACGCCCAAAGCGAAACGAGTAGACTCTGGCTCTACGCTAAATGTTGTGGGCGAATATTACGATGGACACAACATGTGGTGTTTGACCGGTAAAATCCCCTCTGGGGGCTGAAACCGAAAGAGTGAGCGATATTTTCGATATGGAATGACTGAAATAGCTGGCAGGAAAGGCTTTTCCAGGTCCAGCGGCGTGGTTTCTCAAGCCAACTCAAGGATGAGGAAATCTTTTATAGTGTATATTTGTATACCTCTTTTGGCTGCGCTATATGCTGCCGAGGAGGTGACGTTGAAAGAAGGAGCTGACGGATGGCGAGTGTAGATGTGGAACGCAAATCGGCTCAAATCTCCTCCGGAGAAACGGGTAATGGTCGCCAGGCAGGTTCTGCGGGACTGACGGTTCCAGCGACCTTTTGTCCTACCGAAGTGTCGGATCCGTTTGACACGGTGGAGTGGGAAAAGCGCAGCGCGCAGATCAAGGATGAGACTGGCGGTTTGTTGTTTGAGCAGCAGGACTGTGAAATTCCAGCTACTTGGACCCAGTTGGCAACGAATGTCGTGGTCAGCAAGTATTTCTACGGAGAAAATGGAACTGAGGAGCGCGAAACGAGCATTCGCCAGTTGATTTACCGGGTTACCCGCACCATTGCTGATTGGGGCTTGGCCGACAACTACTTCGAGACAACCGAGGATGGCGAGCGATTTTTCCGGGATCTCTCCTGGCTTTGTTTGCACCAGCACGGAGCTTTCAATTCACCGGTCTGGTTCAACGTTGGCTTACATCACCAATATGGTGTTAGTGGGTCCAAGTGCAACTGGCACTGGGATCAGCAGCAACAAGAGTCACGGCAGCCAGAAAACTCATATGAGTTTCCACAGGGCTCAGCCTGTTTTATTCAGAGTGTTGAGGACAACATGGAGGACATCATGCGTCTGGCGACGAGCGAGGCGATGTTGTTCAAGTTTGGATCAGGTACCGGAACGGACTTATCTTCCATCCGGTCGCATCGTGAGAAGCTGTCGGGCGGTGGCAAGCCGTCAGGACCGCTATCGTTCATGCGGGTCTACGACCAGATAGCTGCGGTCGTGAAATCCGGTGGCAAGACGCGTCGAGCGGCCAAGATGCAATCACTTAAAGTTTGGCATCCCGACGTGCTGGAATTTATTGAGTGTAAGTACAAAGAAGAACAGAAGGCACATGTGTTGATTGAAAAAGGCGGCTACGATGCCAACTTCAACGGCGAGGCCTATAGTTCCATTTTATTCCAGAACGCGAATCTTTCGGTTCGCGTGACGGATGACTATATGAACGCGGTTGAAAATGGCCAACCGTGGGCCACCCGCTGGGTCACGGAGTTGGGCCAGCAAGAAGAAGCACCGGTTTACGATGCCTTTGAATTGATGATGCGAATGGCCGAGTGTGCCTGGCAATGTGGTGACCCGGGTGTGCAGTATGATACGACGATCAATCGCTGGCATACCTGCCCGAACTCGGGACGTATCAACGCCAGTAACCCCTGTTCCGAGTACATGTTCCTGGACAATACGGCCTGTAATTTGGCCAGTATTAACTTAATGAAATTCCGCCAGGAAGATGGCACCTTTGACGTGGAGCGTTTTCAAGCGGCCTGCCGGGTCTTTTTCATTGCCCAGGAAATCCTCGTTGATCATGCCAGCTATCCGACCAAGGAAATCGCAGAAAACAGTCACATGTACCGTCCGTTGGGCCTCGGTTACTCAAACTTGGGCAGCTTGATTATGGCGAGTGGGTTACCGTATGACTCCGTAGCTGCTTATGGATTGTGTGGCTCCCTTACGTCACTGTTGCATGGAATGGCGAATCTTACTAGCGCGGAAATGTCGGCGGTCGTCGGCCCATTTGACGGCTATGAAGCTAATAAAGAACCGTTCCAGCGGGTGATGGAGATGCATCGTGATGCGGTGAAAGGGATTAATCCGGCTGGCCCCGAGTATTTGAAAACCGCAGCAGCCACGTTATGGGACCAGGTTCTGGAAACCGGTAAACGTAACGGTTACCGCAATGCGCAGGCGACCGTGTTGGCTCCTACCGGCACGATCAGCTTCATGATGGATTGTGATACCACCGGAATCGAGCCAGACATCGCGTTGGTCAAGTACAAGCAACTGGCTGGGGGGGGAATGTTGAAGATTATCAACAACACCATCCCACTGGGCCTGAAGGTACTGGGCTACGATGAGCCACAGGTCAAGGACGTGACTGCCTATGTTGACAAGCATGATACGATTGAAGGCGCTCCGCATCTTAAAGAAGAGCATTTACCTGTCTTCGATTGTGCCTTTAAACCGGCCACAGGGGTCCGCAGTATTGCTTGGCGCTCCCATGTGAAAATGATGGCTGCCGCCCAGCCATTCCTCTCCGGGGCCATTTCCAAGACGGTCAACATGCCCCACGATACAACTCCCGATGATATCTCGGAAGCCTATCGTTGGGGTTGGAAGTTGGGGCTGAAGGCTCTGGCGATTTATCGAGATGGTTCCAAGCAGAGCCAGCCACTTTCCACTCAAAAGGAAAGCGATAAATCTGAAGCGACAGTGACCGAGGTCGTGCGAGGTCCCCACCGGGAACGCCTGCCAGAAACGCGACAGTCTTTGACGCATAAATTTAGCGTTGGGGGACACGAAGGTTATATCAACGTGGGGCTCTATCCAAGTGGAAATCCTGGTGAGCTATTTATTACCATGGCCAAGGAAGGAAGCACGGTCGGTGGCCTGATGGACTGCTTTGGCACGGCCATTTCCATGAGCTTGCAGTATGGAGTTCCGCTGGAAGTGCTGGTCAACAAGTTTTCACACGCACGTTTCGAACCGATGGGGCAGACGACAAGCAAGGACATTCGAATTGCCAAGAGCGTGGTGGATTATATTTTCCGCTGGCTCGGTATTCACTTCCTGCCCGGGTATCGGGAAGCCAATAACGGTACCCTGCTGGAAACGGCTACCCGTGAGTCCGACGACTCGACCGACGCAACCCAGTTGGCAGCGGAGAAGTTGAGTATCGGAGCAAAGGCAGTACCGTCGCTGGCACAAAAAGGAAGCGCGGGACCAGTCGATCTCGAGTTGCTGGAACGGGCTGGAGTGGCGGTCGCCCCAAAACCGGCGGGTTCTATGATGGGGCGAGCAGACCAGTTTGCTCGCTTCCAGAGTGATGCACCGAGTTGTGATAATTGTGGAGCTATTACCGTGCGAAACGGGAACTGCTACCTCTGTCATAATTGTGGTAACAGCATGGGTTGCTCCTAAGCACCTGGTGAACCGGTTCAGGCAGCGAGTTGCCGGTTTCGCCCCTGGGGGCGATTCACAACAACAGCAAAGGTTGAGCTGATGGCGACTGATTACCTGATCCGTGTTGATGGTGAAGTTCAACGGCCTCGACAATTCGCCTTTGAAGACCTGCTGGCCATCGGAGAAGCTTATCAAATCGATGACGTCAGCCAGTGGGCGCCTCGCTACGAAGGCAAAGCGGTCCAACTCGCTGGCTTGCTGGCTGCAGCTCGCATCAAACCAACGGCCATGTATCTCGGTCTACACGCCAGTCAGGATGATTTCCATGCCAGCATTCCGCTGGACGCCGTACGAGATCAAGGGATCGTGATTTACAGCCTCGATGGTCGCTATGCCTTGCCGGTGGATGCCGGGGGTCCCGCGCGGTTTTATATCCGAGACCATGTTGCCTGTAACGTGGATGACATTGATGAATGTGCGAATGTCAAGTTCCTGGACCATATCGAATTGACCGTGAAGCGAGGATTCGATAATCGACCGGAGGACGAGGAAGAGCATGCCCGCTTGCATCGTGAGCAGGAAGAAGACTAGCAGGCAGTTGTCCCGATCGCCAGTCGGCTGGTGTTAATTTCCAGACAACTCTAGCCACCGCGAGATAAACAGGCTGCTGCCGATGGCGACCGCCGCGATCGCTGTCATCAAGACCGCGCCAGCAGCAATATCGAGGGCTGCACCTATTTGGTCGTTGTACTGGTCGTCGATGGAATGAGCCAGTCGTTCGATAGCGCTGTTAAATAGCTCAGCGCTGAGGACGCAGCTGACACACAATCCCAGCAAACACCACTGCTCCAGAGATACGCTTAGCAGGATCGCCGTGATGCCCACCAGCACGGTGCAGACCAGGTGAACCAGGAAACTGGACTGTCCTGCCATGCCCAGTCGCCAGCCACGGGCAGCGTTGAGGTATTTGCGGTACCAGGGACCGGCTGGTGGCTGATAGGGTTGATTCATGATTCGTGAAGTGGCTTTCGGGAGCTTTACCCCAAGACTATTCCAGCCCCTGGGAACCTGCGGGAGGAATTTGAACTCCGCCGATACGTCCCAGTCGGCTACTGGCCATAAATCGTGGCTCGATGGCAAACTGGACGCCGATGTTATCTCGGCTCTCATCGACATTCATGCCAACGCGAATAAGTGCGGATTCACCGATCCTGGTGACTGCCAGGCTCTGGCCAATGTTTCCAGCTGGCCCCAAGTCAAATGATGTGCTGGCGATGCAAATCCACTTGTCACTCATGCGGTAACTGAAGGCACCATGGAGAAACTTGCTGTCGACCGGTCCCCCCATCGCTCGCATGCCAAGATAGATACTGCCACGCTCGGGCCGACTTACAATTCCACCCAGCGAGACCATCCGTAAACCATCACTGAAACAGTCGGCAAAGCCGTCGGACAGGACCGTAAACCGATCACCGACATACCATCGCAGGTCGTAATTGAGCAGTCCTACTTCTTGACTAAAGTTGTCACGACCCGGTTTTGGAAAGAGCACAGCTTCCATATCGAGCGAGATCCAGTCCAGGGTCCGTTCCTGCCCGGCCAGCCCCCGTTTGGTTTGCCAGCGTTGACGCACACCCAGGCGGGCCTGAACCATGTCGTCAACAATTTCAGTACTGCTGGCGGCAATATCACCTTGCATGTTATTGCGCAGAGCAAAGAATCTCTCGTCGAAAGCGGCAGCGATGTTTGTGCCGGCTATCCCACCAAAGGTATCGAAGAAAAAACGGCGGCGAAAATGCTCGACCGCATCGTCGTCCAAGGCGTCGTAACGAGGAAAACGTGTGAGATCCTGACTGGCATCTGCCCAGAACAAATCTGCATCAAAGACGACCTTGTGAGCTACACCATTAACGTTTAACAGTTTGCTGCGCACATTCGGTCGCCGCTGCCACATCGGCAAACTTGCGCGAATACCGACTTGACCATACGAACGCGTGGCATCGTCCCCGCTCACGTCTTCACCGTAAAAAGCCACTTCTCCCAGCAAGTAAGGAACGGCTTTGACAGGACCTAACTGAAGAGGTAAGTCAATCTCGTGACGACTGGCGGCGCGAATTCCTGAAACATCCGTTTCTTCCCCGGCCATCAGGTCAAACTTGGCGGCATCCACCGGATCGATCGGAGCACTGGCCGTCTGCAAGCGAGCATAACCCACATGAGTATGTTCGTACCACGTGAGACGGTCTCCGATCAATGACTGACCAATCCAGAAATGATCGTAGCGGGGTAACCAGTTGGTTTGCGTGAAAAAATCATTGAGTCGCAGATCGACAGTGACACTCCAGGAACGGTTTTCGATGTACCGCTTAAGTTCAACTCCGGTCGCCTGGTCCTTTTGCTCGTCCCACTCACGTTCGTAGTATTGTTCCAGGAAGTTGCGGTCACTGATGAGTCCGACCTCTGCCGTCCATTGAAGATCAGCTGGCAAGTGTTGCCGGTGATGCCAGAAGACACGACCGCGAAAGTCTTTCTCGGGCACCAGCGCCAGGCGATCGGCTCCCAGGTTATCCAGTCCCGCTTCTCGCATTCCCCAGACGTCGAGCGTTCCCACATTGGGACCAGGCAATCCCCAAAACGACTCGCGTTCATACTTGAGCGAATTACCAAGACCAAATCCACGTTGACTGAAGGCGTCTGCTGATAATAGCCAACTGGTATTACGCGGGATGTCCCGTCGACCCAGCAATTGAAACATGTCTAAATCAACCAGCGTTTGCGTACCAAACACGCTGTCGTTCTTGATACGAATCCGGTCCAGGTAATAAGACGATTTCTGCAAATTGGTAGCCATCACCGGCCAGTAAAAAAATGGTACGCCACCTGCGTAAAGAAAATTATTGCGACTGCTGGCCAGGAAGTCGTGGTTGACGACCGGCTCACCCGTGTTGGGGTTGGTCAACTGTTGACCTGTAACCGGGTCGACCGCCGCCCGTTGAATGTCCTGAAACTGAACCGTTTCCGACTGGAACCAGTAGGTAGGGATGCCCATCCGGCTCGATGTAATTGCTGCTCCGTGCGCGGTAAAGTTCTGGCGGTTAAGTTGCTCCAGCACGTCCGCCTTCAAGCGTAATAAACCCTCGTATTCCGGTACCGGCGTCAGCATTTCAGCCTTCATGATCACGCCCTGATCCTCGGCAACGTTGTAGTACATCTGGTCCGCATAGATCACTCGATCCCCCTGCCGAAAGACGATGTTGCCCTCCAGGTAGAGTTCCAGTGGAACGGATTGCGATTGCTGCGCCTGGCCTGTGCGTGTTAATTCGTCCAGGTTAGGAGCCCACAAGACAAGGCTGTCGGTTTCAATGGTGACCGTGTCACCCGTATCGAATTCCGACAAGTCAATTCCCTCGATCGTGATTCGAATACCCGATTTAGCGATGGCAACAGTCTCGTTACGATTCGTGTCCTGCTCGACGTTGAAACTCCAACCAGCGTTACTGCGGCCCTGAACTAAAATACGACGATTACCGACCGATAAGGTCGTTGTCGGTGGTGGTGTTTCAGTAGCCTGCCCCGGTTGCTCAATCAATTGGGCCGCTTGGACCGGATAGTCGCTCTGCTCCCGGCGATGAGCCAAGGCTCGCTGGTAAATATTTGGAGGTACGTCTGCCACGGACATTGATTGCGAGACCTCGATCTGCACACCTGCCGTGGAGTGAAATTGACCCAGCCACCGTTTGGCAGACAGGATCTGGCCTCGTCGCCCCGTCGATTGATGTATTCGACTGCCATGACCATAGGTCACCGTGGTGCGAGGACCTTCCAGGTAGCCGATCACGTAGTCCAGACGTTTGTGAAACGGATCGGAACGGTCCAGCCAAATAATAGCGCTTGAACCGCTGGCCGCAACGCCACCCTGCCGAACCTGGCAATGATCTAAGTACCAGACCTCGTAAGATCCTTGCTGCCAGTGGGTTCCCCGTTGAGCCGTGATCTGAATCGGCAACTCAGGATCACCTACCGGAAAATCAATTGCAACTTCGCCAGCGCTCAACGCACTGTTTAACCACGACAAGGTCAGCAACAACAGGAATGAGCCGCTTTGAAACAAACTTCCAAAACGGATAGAGCAGGCGCATAACCGTAGCGCACACCGCCCTAACGGCTGCTGAAATCGTGTTCGATTTTCGGCATCCATGCCCATGCGATTAACCGATCGTAGGCCGCTACACACAGCCGGACGGATCGCCTCCGCAGGAAATCAGTCGATTCCCTTTGCCAGATTAGCTATCAGCGAAGCGTTCCGTGCTTGAAAAGCAGGGCGGATTATAGGGAGGCAGGCCATCCGGAGCAAGCCAAATCCAGCGGTTACTGGAGACTCCGAAAGCATTGACTGCTCACGATTTAAGGTCCGTCTTCGGAGTGTCGGTTGAGGCCTCGCTGGCCCCTGGCTGACGAGCCTCGACAGCTTCCCCGCGGCAGGCCGCCGCAACCAGTAAGGCAATCCAAGGAACCAGTGGCGCACGCATGCGAATATTGCTCCAAAACAAAGTATGGACTGCAGTTAGTGTGATCACTAACAACAGCCCCCAAAGCCAGGGCCGGCGCAGAATTTGTCCCCGTAAGCGGTACAGGCCGACGAGTGCTAGCAAGTAGCTGGCGGCATACCAGCTAGCGATCAGGTAGCGCACCCAGCGGCCACGGTTTGATTCGGCCGGATCGATTTGATGGGGCAAGGGGGACCACAGTCGACCAACCTTGACCAGGCTGGCGACCAGAAACATTCTTGGTTGCTGGCTGATTTGGTGCCGGGCGACTCGATAGGAAAAACGGTCTCGCTCGTATTCGGTAGTGGACCTGGTATCGGCTGGTTCTGGCAGAGCGGAGGGTGACCAGTAGTCCCTCGTTGGATCACCGTCGGGTCGCATTTTTTCAAGACCTTGTTTGAAGCGGTCGACTTCTTTTGATTGCCAGACGCTGCCCCACGGTTGTTGCTGCAGATGTTGATAGAAAACTGGGTTGTTCCCTAAGAGCAGCGTGTAGCCACCGTGGGTGGTGAGTGCAATCGGACGGTTAAATTGCACCATGTTTCGAATGGTCCAGGGGGTGATGACCAGCACAGCTCCAGCCAGTAGGGCGCCGCCTAGTTGCCAGCGCTTGCGCCATTTGGGTTCTAAGGCGACGACGGCCAACAGGCAGAGGATGAGCCAGACCAGGAAGGTAGGTCGACATAAAATACTCAAACCGAGTACGCAGCCACTTCCCAGTGCGGTGGTCCAGTGGCGCTGCTGGTTCAGGTGGGAGAGGCAGTAGA
Organism: Pirellulaceae bacterium; assembly: GCA_046583015.1. Lineage (GTDB taxonomy): Bacteria > Planctomycetota > Planctomycetia > Pirellulales > Pirellulaceae > JAZADA01. The sequence continues at coordinate 16,282 of JAYGDG010000241.1, forward strand.
GGGCCGCCACCGCCAGCAGGGTAGCCAGCGTTTCGGTCATAATTCGTGTTGACTGGTACAACAGGATCGGGTCGATGGCGACCAGCAGTGCAGCCAGCGGCGCTGCTCTTGGCAGCCGATACTGTCGAGCCAGCTGATAGACCAGCAGGATGGTGAGGAGACCTAGCAGCAGGTGCAGCACCCCAACTTGCAGTGGAGTGATATTCTCGTGGATCATCGTGCCTGCCAGCAGCAGGGGGTAGAGCGGAGGTCGAAAGGCAGTCGGTGTGACTGGTTGCTGGCCCAGGCCAAAGACGAGGTGTTGGCGTAGATTGGTGGCGATTTCTCCGTAGTTGTCATCATCACGGGTTAAAGTGTCGCGGTATTGCCAGAGAATGGTACCGCGAACCAGCAGTCCCACCAGCAAGACGGCCAGCAGCATTCGGTCAAGCCGTGCGGTTTTCGGCAGTA
>JAYGDG010000266.1:0-2985 GCA_046583015.1 Pirellulaceae bacterium
GACCACTGCTGCATCACTCGAACCACCGTAAAAATCAAACCCACGGGAAGCAGGGCATCGGCCAGGCGATACCAGTAGAATCGCAAGAGCGAGGCCGCCGTTGCGCTCGGATGCGGCAGCAGCAGGGTAATCAGCAAGCCCGCGGCAGAAATCAGCATCGCTCCCATCACCAAATTCGTAAGTCGTCGATAGGGACCATCCCAGGGCTGCTTGTCCAGTTTTAGCAGCGCCAGCCAGCTGAGCAGCAGCGTCAAATGACAAGACAGGCGTTGCATAGAAAATTCGGTCACCAGCAGGTGATGGGGAAGCCGCTGATAGACGTAAATATTATTGGCTGCCGCTACATCGCCGGCCGCCGCTCCCGACGTCAGCACAAGAGCGGGAAGCAGGCCTGGAAATGCCAGGCAACCGCCCAGAATCATAAAGGGGACCATTCGTTTCAGGCTCTCACGACCGGGCGGGGCCAGCAGCCAGGCAAACCCGGTTGCCACCGTAGCCCAGCCACCAACGAGCACATGAAACGCGGTTGCCAGTCCCAGCAAGACCCAGGCAACTCGCCAGCGGTTGCGGACCACCGCCTCGATGGCCAGGAACAGGAATCCGTACGCAATCCCCTTGGCCTCCATTCCGCCCACGACCCATTCACCGGCCAAGTGTGCCCGCTCCAGTAGCAGCAGATAGCAGGCCGCCGTTAGCAGGCCGATGCCCGCTTTAGGAATCAGCGCGCGGGTAAGTCGAAACCAGCCGACTGCCAGCAGACCCCAGGTTAGCAGGCGTCCGATCCAGGCCACGCTACCCAGCGATAGCCACTTGGTAAGCCAGCCGATGGTCCAATAGAAGACCAGGTGGGCGTCGGCCGATTTCAAGAAATGATCTTCCGGGCACCAGGCGGGATTCCAATAGTGTTTTGCTTTCCCCAGGTAATGACCTTCATTCACATCAGGAGGAAGATCTCCATGGGCCACGAAGAACAAGGCCAGGATGAGCAGCACCTCCACGATCCCGCGCCCTGGGGACGGCTGCTGGGGAACAGTTTCCGGCTGACTCGGATCAAGCGATTCTCTGGAATCCTCTGATAGGTTCACGGAACTGTCACTCACTAGAAAATCCGTTTTGAGGGAATCGTCTGCATCCGTGCGCCCGCCAGCTCAACTGAATCTACCAGGGCAATGGTCGGCCCAGTTCCCGTTGCTCCCCACGCTGGAGTAATTCGGCTCCCAGGGCCACGTCCTCCAGTGCCAAGCCGACGGATTTGAACACTGCACGACCTGGATGCTGAGCTCTCCAGGCAGCTCCTTCCTGAACCACGGTCGCCAGTTCATGAGCGTCTTGCCAGTGAAACTCGCCGTGTTCCAGGGAAGCAGCAAAATCTCCTGCTTCCTGCTGGCAGGCCCCAACATCATCACAGACTACCAATTCTGCCTTTTCAATGGTATCTCGATCCAGTTCGCTTTTTTGCAGCCAGTTCGATCCTGCTGCGCAGACCAGGCTGGACTCTTCCAGCCACTCTGCAGCGAAAACCGGTGTTTTACTCGTTGTGATGGTGACGACCAGTGGCATTTCTGCAACCGCCTGCCGCGGCTGGTCCACCGGCACCACATCGATTTGCAATCGTTCACTCATCCGCTGGCAGAATTCTTGCCGGCGTTCTCTATCACGGCTATAGACATTCACTTTCCTCAACTGGCAGGTAGTGACGATCGCTTCCAGTTGTGACTCTGCCTGCCATCCCGTGCCGAACAACCCGGCCTGCTGGATCTGGCTACCGGCCAACAGTTCGGCGGCCAGGCCGGTAACCGCGCCGGTACGCAGTTGGCCAAGGCGATTGGCGGCGATCATGGCCCGCATCTGGCCGCTCTCTTGATCGTACAGTGCCACGTGAAAAATGGCTCCCCGGCCCGTGGTGGTGTATTGTTTCCAGCCCACCAGCCCCAGGCCGGCGTCGGCCGCTGACATCGAGTGCAAGACGATCCCCTGTCGGCGCGCCCGTACCCTGGGGACATTGTCAATTTGATCTTGCGCCAGTCGCAGAAAAGCCGACCGCATCGATTCTACGGCCGACTTCATGTCGAGCAGTTGATCCACGTCTTCCTCGGTGAAATACAGGCAAGGCACTGGGCAACTCTCCAATCACAACCACTGCACGATCGTCGTTAACGGTTAGGCGTCTAACTGGCTAATCTGTTTAAAGCGTGGAGCCAGCGACTGGTACAAGTCTTGAAACAGTGGAAAACGACGGTCGTACTCGCGTTGCTGCGCGCGTTGCACGCTGGTCTCGGAGACGACCTTGATCGTGGCACCGCACGCTTCGGCAACATTTTTAAAGGCGCCGGCACCCACGGCAGCCAGCAAGGCAACTCCGTAGGCCGGCCCCTGTTCTGCATTGATGGTCACCACCTTTTTCCCAAACACGTCCGCTTGCAGTTGCCGCCAGAGCTGGCTTTTGGCACCGCCACCGGAAGCACGTACCTGCCGTACCGGCACTCCCATTTCGCGAATAATCTCCAGGCTGTCACGCATGGCATAAGTGACCCCTTCCATGATGGCTCGTGCCAAATGACCACGCGTGTGTTTCAACGTCAGGCCGACGAAACAGCCGCGAGCATCGGGATCGGCGTGGGGCGTCCGTTCTCCCGCCAGGTAGGGAAGAAAAGTTAATCCCTCGCTGCCGGCAATTATTTTCTTTGCTTCCCGGTTCAGTAGCTTGTAGGGATCCCCCTGCTGTCCCGCTTCCGCGCACAACTGCTCGACAAACCACTGCAGTGCCCCGCCGGCGGTTAAGCTCACGCCCATCATGTGCCACTTCCCGCGGACGGCATGACAAAACGTATGCAACCGTCCCGCCGGATCGATTTCAACCTTGTCACTATGGACAAACATGATTCCCGAGGTACCGATCGAGGTGGAAAGGATACCACTTTTCACGACACCGGTGCCGACGGCATTGGCAGCGCAATCGCCGGCCCCGCCGACAACCAGGCAATC
>JAYGDG010000294.1:0-6228 GCA_046583015.1 Pirellulaceae bacterium
TCCCAAACGGCGACCGTGAATGACGACGAGCTCGCCTTTTTGCAACTGGTCGAGCTGAGGTTGAATCGCTTCGACCCCTGTGACTGCTGACTTGGCAATTTCCTCGGCCGTCTTGAGCCGGTTGGTGCCAACCATCAGGGAGAAGTAAGTGGTGCCATCTTGTTGCCAGACGTAGAGCTGCCAGCCCTTTAGCGAAGTTTTCCTGGCCAGTGTGGCGGCAGCTGCCAGGGGCGGATCAGCTTCGATGACCACGACCACTCGTAACGTGCCAGGTTTTTGCTGCCGTGTTGCCTGATAGAATTTGTTTGTGCTGCCAGGGTTGGCTTGCCGAGCCTGCTCCTTATTCGCTGAATTGGCCGGCGCACGAATTGTTGTTGGTGCGGGTTTCGAGTCCTTTGCGTCATCTGGTTCCGCAGTTTTAGCCGCTTCCTTACCAGACGGAGTAATGTAGGCATCAGTACGCCGCCGGTTATTCTCGGTGGCAAGCGCTTGGATGCGTTCTACTGCCTGACGGTTCACCGGTGAATCAAGCTGCCGGTAGGGAGCGACTTGCTGGTCGATGCTCTTGACATTGGTCTCGACTGCCAGTTCAACCCGGTACTGGTTTGACAGGTTTAGGACCAGTTCCTCAAGTTCTTCAGGCGAGGCTTCGATGGTGACAACTCGCGTACTGGCAGAAGCACGAGCTTGCGCTTCTCTTGCCAGGGACGCGGACTCGTTTTCCTTGGCGTTGACTTGATCTCGTTTACGGGCAGCCAAGCTGTTCAGCTTTTCTTCATCCGCTACTACGGCTTTATCCAACTTGTTAAGCAGTGCACGCTTGGTTCGCCCGGCCGTGATGGCAGGCAATCCGTCTTGGCTGGCAGGATCATAACCGAAGGGAACTTGCTGGTGGAGCAGCGTGCGCACCACGGACTGCCGATCAAATTCTTTCTGAGTCAGGTTGACGTACAGGAAGAGCTCTTCTGGATTACTCGTATCGGCACTTGGCCCCAGGTCGTTGCTTGCAGGCGCAATGTCTCCAAACGAAGCGGCTGGACGATTCTTGGGCTGTACGGATTCTCCGGGGGCAAACTTGGCCGCCAAGCCAGCCCCTGTCCCTTCTGTGCCCTCTTCCGATTCGGTAGCAACATCGGCTGGCAACTGGTTTTCCAGGTGACTTGCGTCATGTTCATCAACGCCAGCAGATTTTTCACTGGGCTGGTCCGCTGGTGCGATCTGATCAGCCTGCGGTTGGGTGGCATCAGTTAGTTGATTACTGATGGGCTGATCTGGTCGAAAGAGGAGCGCTAGCAGGAGCGTTGCGGCCAGAGCCGTGCTCGCCCAAATGACGTGCTTCCAGTTTCCTGGTGAGGTTTTGCCAGTGGGGAGAGTTACCGTTGGCGCGGCAGGGCTTTCGTCACTCAATAAACTTGAGCCCGGCTCGGTGGTTCCAGTTAAGATCGCCCGTTCGGCGCGGCGCAGAATCTGTTCTGTGTAATCTCGACTAGGTTCGCTGCGAGGAATAGCTTGCAGACGATCGTGAAGAGACTGCAGGTCTTCCAGCAATTGGCGGCTTTGGGGGTCATCGCGCAATGCCTCTTCGACCAGTAGCTGTTCGTCACTGGTTAGCTCACCGTCGAGGTAGGCGCTGATCAGTTCTTCGGGGATTTGATGTGTCATTGGTTAGGAAGAATTCTCATGTAAAATAACTTTTAACTGACTATGTAATTGCATTCGTGCGCGATGTAACCTGCTGCGAACTGTTCCGGCGGGCAGTTCAAGTATCTCACCAATAGTTTCGTAACAGAAGCCTTCCATTTCGCGCAGCGTGAGAACCGCTCGGTGCTCATCATGCAAGGCCGTCATGGCTTGATGGAGTTGTGCGGCCCGTTCTTCACGCAACAGGCGGTCAGCCGGTAATTCCCCGGCGTCAACCGGTTCACTGCCCGAAATCTCGCGCTGCTGGTCCACGGATGCTTCTGGTTTCTTTTTTCGTTTGCGACTGATCGAAAGGTTGAAAGCAATTCGATACAGCCAGGTGTAAAAGGCACTGTTTCCCTGAAATGAATCTAGCTTTACGAAAGCCTGTACAAAGGCCTCCTGCATGACATCTTCAGCCTCTTCCCGATTGCGGGTGATCTGGAAAAGCGTATTGAACAAGCGGCTCTGGTATCTGTGAACCAATTGGCCAAACGCTTCGGTATCGCCAGCCAGCGTATCGGTGATCAACTGTGCGTCGTCTCTCACACCTGCTCCAGAATAGTCAGACGCCAAAGGGCTAAAAATAGTTCCCGGCCAGTACTTAAGTCATTCCAAAAAACTCATGAAACCATCTTGGCGTGCCAAGGAAATGATGTCAAATCATTGCCACGGCCTTACTTAGCGTCAAGTAGAAAAATGACCTTAGAAAGAGTTGTTTTTTAGTTTTTTACTGCGATTGAGATGCCGGTAATGCACGGTGCGGCGGGCGACTTAAGATCCTGGCCCACAGCACTACAGCAACTATCAACATCAAAATGCTTACCCACTGTGCCATAGTCAGTGCAGTTCCCCAGCGCCCAGGTTCATCGCTGCGGATAATTTCCAGTAGAAATCGAGTTACCGGGTAAATCGTGAACATCCCCGCGACCAGTTCGCCGTCCCGTCGGCGAGCTGGATACCAGGCCCAGGCTAGCAAGCAGATAAGGGCGGCGTTGATGCTACTGAGTATTTGTGTTGGGACGACCCCCAGGGAAGACCGGGGCAATTGATTGAGTGTCCAATGGACCTCGGGTTTTTGATCGCGACGCAGAGTGACGGCAATTCTTGTGGGTGAGGGAGAAGGGTTGCGCAATTGATGGCTGGAGAGATTTACCAGTTGAGTGACGCGATCGCCGACGGTGATTCCTTTGCCCTCAGCAAGGCTTCCTGGTGTGACGCTACTAACTTCTCGGATGAAATCGCCGTCGGCATGTTTCAATTCGATACCGAGTAGCTGTCCGCTGTGCAGTTGTGCCATGTAAGGAGGAGCTCCGGCAGGAAAATGGAGCCCCGCGGAGTTGTCTTCACAAACGCCGCCCCAGCAACAGCCGTTGAGCAAACAGCCAATGCGACCGAATGCAAGACCGATTGTCAGGCCAGGGACGAACAGATCGAGGGTTGCCAGTTTTGGCAGCTGTCGACGATGCAGGACCACTAAGTAGGCCAGCATGGCTCCGATCAAGGCCCCGTAGACTACGAGACCACCTTCGGTGAACTTCAAGATGTGACTCATCAAGGTAATTAAATCGGGTGGTTGAAGTGGATTGTAGAATTCGTGCCAGTATTGGATCACGAAGAACAGCCGTGCCCCGATGATGCCGAATATGAAACACCAAAACGACATTGAAAAGATAACATCAGGATGAACTCCCGCTCGCCGCGCCATCAAGAGGGTGAGCCCCACACCGGTGACGACTGCCAGCAGGAACATCATGCCATAGCCGCGAATGGCAAGACCTTGGCCAGAGGCCTCTGCCGTGCTCGCTTCCAGCCAGGGCAGCAGCCACAAAATAGCCCCGGCACCTACCAGCATGGTAGGCAAGTAACTGGCCGTGTCGCGGTTCCAACCCTGGCGCCGCCACAACCAGAAAAAATAACTGATGCTCCAAATCAGCCAGAGTGCCAGTAGCCACCCCATCCCGAAGACCGGGACACCATTGAACTCATGGGGAATGACGAGCAGCGTTTGTTTCATAGCAGGTTAGTTGGCAAGCAAGAGATGTGTTTTGGACTACGGTACCAAGCAACAGTTATCGATCAATCGCACGTCTCCAACATGCGCGGCCATCAATAGCATTGCGCGTTGCTCCAGTTGCTCAACCTCCATCAGCGTCACGGGATCAACGATGGCAACATAATCAACTTGTTGAATACCACGTTCCTGAAGCTGTTGCCGGATACGGTCGGTTAAAATACGTGTTGAACGCTCACCTTGTTCAACCCAGTGTTGGGTCTGCTCAAGACAAGTGGCGAGAGCGGTGGCTTGTGTACGTTGTGGGCCATCTAAGTAACGGTTCCGCGAACTTAGTGCCAGGCCGTCCTTGTCGCGCACGATGGGACATATCTGGATGTCGGTAGAAAAGTTTGCATCGCGTACCAGTTGCTCGATGACCATAGCTTGTTGATAGTCTTTCTGTCCAAAAAAAGCCACGTCAGCTGGAATGGTGTTGAAAAGTTTGTCGACCACGGTTACCACGCCAGCAAAATGGTGAGGGCGATGAACACCTTCCCAGGGTTGCGCGACGGCCGGGGGCTTTATGGGTGTGGAAAGACCATCCGGATAGATTTCTTCTTCCGGTGGAGCGAATACCAGGTCAACGTGGAAAGCCTCCAAGCGATGAAGATCGTCTTCAAGCATGCGCGGATATTTAGACAGGTCCTCGTCGGGAGCAAACTGAGTAGGGTTCACAAAGATCGTGACGATCACATAGTCGCACTGATCCTGAGCAGCTTGCACCAGGCTCAGGTGGCCGTCATGCAGAGCACCCATCGTGGGGACCAGGCCAATCCGCTGCGCCCCGGAGCGCAGCCGAGTGACGATCTGTTGCATCTGCTGGCAGGTTGTGACCAGTTGCGGTTGTTGTCTCATGCCAAGTGCCTGGGGTTTGCCTGGTGGTCAGTCTGTGACCAGTTTACTGCATCGACAATACGGCTGCTGACACTTCCTCCACAACCGCCAGCGGGTGACAGTCGGTGAGATGCAGCAAAGGGCCTTGGAACGGTTGTAGCGCCAGTTCCCGGAGTACTTGCTGTACGCCTGAGGGGCTTGTTTCTCCTGCTGCCGGGTCAAGTAGAACCCGTAATTTTGGCTGTAAGGCCTGGGAAACAGTTGTTTTCCAGTGGTCCTGAAATTGTTCTTGAGCTTCTTGGCTAAGCGTCTTTCGGACATAGGCATAGCTTTGGTTCAACCAAAAGTCACTGATGGCAAAAGTCAGTGTGGTTCCACTTCCGGTTGATGGGGTGATCCGTTCAGCCAGCGCGTCCAATTGTTGGAGGCGTTCTTCCATCAACTGGGTTTCGACCTCCTCGGGTGCTTCACTGGTTGCCGGCAACGCAGGAGCCAGGACCAGTTGGCCGCCGAGGCGATCACAGACGTCGCGGGCGAGTTTTGTTTTTCCACTTCCTGTGGGACCGATCAGTGCCAGGTAATTTGTGGCGCTGTTGAGATGCTCATAGAGTTGTTGAATTGTCCAACCGCTGCTTGGATGAATTAAGGCCGGTGCAATCTCCACGGCGGGTTCAAGAACAAAGCGGCGAAACGCCATGTGGGGATGAGGTACCTGGAGTTCCTCTTCATCGATCGTCAGCGTGTCGTACAGCAACAGGTCCAAATCGATCGGTCGCTGGTCCCAGCGCTGCTGACGCTGTCGACCAAGTTCTGTTTCGATCGTTTGCAGCAACAGCAGTAATTGTCGAGGGGACAGAGACGTATCAATGAGCAATGCTGCATTGAGAAAGTCCTCCTGGCCCGCTGGTCCACCGATTGGTGAAGTCTGATAAGGTCGACTGCGCGCGATGCGAGTAATCTCTTCGTGGCTGGACAATCGCTGACAGGTTTGATCAAGTGTTTCAGTTCGGTTTCCCAGGTTGGCACCGAACGCAATTAAGGAGGTAGTCATGATCAATGAGCGCGCAAAAAAAAGGCGGTCAAGGACAAAATAATATTGTCTTGCCGCCCTCGGCGTGTTCCCGCGCGATCCCTGCGCGGCGTTGCCTAAAAACGCATGGGAGGGACATCCGAACCACGACAAAAGTCGCCGACCGTCGATCCACTCAGTCGTCGCCCCCCAAGCTGTTTATTTCTTAAACCAAAAAGTTACGTTTCGGAAACAGGCCACAGTGTAACGTAATGACCAAACAATAAAAGCGCCCCAGGAAAGTTTTCATCAACCAAAACAAAAAGGAACAATCGCAAAAACAATTCCAAACCAAATACATTGAAATGTGGCGCGTCTGGTAGGAGGGCTCTCCTCTGAATTAGCGACAACAAACAGGATCAAGCTGGCGCACCGCGAGCCCGAGCACACAACAGTGCGCCAAAACACGTTTTGCGGCAGCTGATTCCCAGCATGGAAGCTGCCTGGCGAGTGACACGAATGAAATTGGGTTAGCGAAGATCCAATAAGTCGTAACAACGATCACATTTTGCGAAGCGTCACACAATTGTCAAGCTACCAACAAGAAAGTTTTCCTAGAAAGTTGATCGCGCGCGACCGAAAGAAAAAT
>JAYGDG010000405.1:0-3730 GCA_046583015.1 Pirellulaceae bacterium
CTACGATTCCCAGTCCATTACCATGTGTGGTTAGAATCCCGGCGCTGGCCGTCACATCAGAGAATTCGCCCTGACCGTTGTTAAGCAAGAGTTGATCCTGTTCCGCGTCAAACTCGTTTGGGTGACATAACTGCTTATCGCATACCTGTTGGAATATCTGCTTGCCTTTCAGGTAGTTCACGTCGTAGATGTCGGCAAACCCGTCTCCGTTTAAGTCCACCAGCAGGCAACTGGTGGTCCATCGCGATGCCGAGTTCTTTATCTGGGAGGAAATGTCCTGAAATGTTCCATCCCCAACGTTTACGTAGAGACGGTTTTGGCCAATGTTGGCCACGTAAAGGTCGGGGAAGCCATCATTGTTCAAGTCACCTACCGTAACGCCCTGGCTAAACAGATCATCTCCCAGGCCAGCCGCTTCGGTTACATCGGCAAAGCGGCCGTTTCCCAGGTTGCGATAAAGGCGATCACGATGTTGTCCAGGTGCCGAGCCAGCCGGCCACTGGCAGCCCTGGGTCAGATAGATGTCTGGCCAACTGTCACCGTCGTAGTCCAAGACGGCGATTCCGCCACCGGTGAATTCAAACATGAAAGGACCGCGTTGGGGTTGAGCTCCGTTGACGTATTGGAATTGAATTCCACTGGTGCTGGCATCATCTACAAATGCAATGGCAGTTGAGTTGGCAGGTACGCTCGAGTCGGTTCCATTGTCAACAACTTGTTGATCCCAGTCTGGCAATGGATAGGAAGCCAGGTTGAATTGACGTGCTGGATTGTACTCGTGCAGCGTGGCTGGTGTTCCCTGGTTTAAGGTGCGAACCGTGCGCTGCATAACTTGTCGGGGCCAGGTGAGTCGCTGGTCTTTGGATTGAGCAATTTGCGCCCAGGCCCACGTTTCCCACATACGGCCCAGCGACTCGGTCAACTCAGCGATCTTCTTGACATATTGTTCATCGGCAGGGGTCAATGGTCCGTCCCGGTTACCAACAATGCCAATCATTTTCATCAATTCACTGAGTTGTTCCGCTCGCTGCAAGAAAGCGTGCGCTTGTTCATCCTGTTTCTCGGTCAGCAGCAACCGACCCAGTTGGTAGTTAGCCAGGCGATGATTGGGTTCTCGGTAGACGGCTTCCCAAAAACAGCGAATCGCTTCCTGGGCCTGCTCGTTTTGCAGAGCCCACTTGCCCCGCGTCACCCAGATCTCCGGGTGCTCATCGGCCGTCTGGGGAAGCTCTTGATGCCACTGCAAAAAGCGCTTCGGATGATTGAGCAGAGTTCTCCCCAGCCAGGCATGTGCTGCGAGTTGCCGGGGATTAAGATCGACCGCTTCTTGCAACAGCTTGGTAGCTTCATCCATCTGATCCCGGTCAATATAGACACGTGCCAGGCCTTGCAAGGCGAGAGGGTCCTGTGAGTTTGCTTGTCGACAGCGCTCTAAATATCGTAGGGTTCCCACCGTCCGCTGGATATCACCCAGCCAGAGTAGATGAACTTCCGTGAACTGACCCCTGCGAATCAACTCAATGAAATGTGATTGCCCCTCCCAGCGGCGTCCTCCAACTCCCAGGACAAAACCAAGACGGTCGCGCGCGACGATGTGCTGGGGGTCGTCTTTGAGTGCCTCTCGGCTCATTTTTTCAATCGCCGATAGATTCACCATTTCTTCAGTTGCAACGCCATCGCCGAGTGTTCCACCAATTCTCTCGGGCCGAGCAGTTGAAGGGATTTTCAGCAGGCAACGAAGGGCCCTGTCGTGATTCCCCTGCTCGGCTGCTGCCACGGCTGCCATTTGCAGACCCATCAGCGAATCGGGCTGACGCGCTAATATCTGGTCCGTGTATTGAGTAGCCCTGGCAAACTGTTCGTCCCGGAGCGCTTGTTCTGCGAGGTTGACCAGTTCTGCCATTGGTAACGGTTTGAGAAACCAGTAGACCACGGTCCCGATCCCAAATACGAGCAGCAACAGCGCAACGTAAGCAGTCCACTTTTTCCAGTGAGATTGGGGGACCCGGGTTTCAGTTGCGTCGTTGGCCATTGCGTCTGGTTCTAATAAACAGCCCTGCTGCAGTTACTTGGTGCCAGCCTCAGGGGCATCTGTAACAGCCTAATCAATCCCTTAGGACGATGCGACACCAGCCAGTTAATGGGAATGTTTATGGGGAAGCTCAGTCTCTGTCTGGAATCGTAAAGCTGGCAAATCCAGGCGCCGAAACTGGTCCGCGTCCTCGTGGATTTCAATAAACTGATCGACAGACACATCATTGAAAGCCTGGGTTAGATCGGTCTTGGGCCAGTAGATTTCCAGTCGCTCAATACGAGTTGCTTGCCCTAATCCAAGCTGTTGGCGGAGGGGATTTGCTCCAAAGCTGCCTCCACTATTGACCCACTTGTAGACCGATCGGGTCTCCCCGTTCTCGATGATAGTTGCCCGAATCCGGGTACCAATCGCAGAGCGATTCGATTGCTTGCCGACCAGCTTGATACCGATCCAGTGATTGCCAAAACCCGGATTTTCAAACAGCCCATTGCCGAATTTATCTCCCGCGTACCAGCCGCCAATCTGGATAAAGATGTCCTGGTCGCCGTCGTTGTCCAGATCCGCAAAAGAGACGCCGTGCCCCTTTTGTAAATGCCCAAAGCCACCGGCTGTCGTGACGTCAGTAAATTTCTTCCCGCGCTGATTGTGGAACATTAAGTTTGGCATTAAGGCGATGTACTCGGGATAACCGGTTCCCAGGTAGAAGTCGAGAAAACCGTCGTTGTCCAGGTCTCCGAAATTACATCCCATCGGTTGCGTGACTCGAGCCAAGTTCAGTTCCGCAGCCCGTTCGATGAATCCACCCTGGCCATTGTTCTGGTACAGCTCATCGACAGCGGCGCCGGTAGACGTCCCGATATAGTCTGCAGCAATGTGTTTAACGCCAATCTCGTAACTTGGCACGAACAGATCGAGTGCTCCGTCGTTGTTGAAGTCCCAAAACCAGGCGGGAAAACTTGGAATGGGTGTTTGAATATCGAGAGCCCCTGCTACGTCGCTGAATGTGCCATCCTGGTTGTTGTGGTAGAGGTTGTTTGGTTGACCCATGTTGGAGATAAACAAGTCTGGCCAGCGATCCTGGTCATAATCACCAAAAATCACCCCCTTGCTAAGCAGCGGCTCTCCGTTGTTGAGCAAGCCAGCTTGCTGCGCCACGTCGACGAACGTGCCATTGCCGTTGTTGCGGAAGAGTTGACCTGGTTGCAGCTCATTGCCGATGAAAAGATCTAGATCTCCGTCGAGGTCATAGTCCGCCCAACTGGCTGTTTGGGTTGGCAGGTGAACCTCCCCCAGGCCCGCTGCAAAGGTGACGTCTTGGAACTGAGCGTTGCCGTTATTTTGCAGCAGCGAATTGGGTTGAATTCCATGACCCTCGGTCCAGCCACCGCGTAAGACAAGGAAATCAAGATCGTTGTCATTGTCGTAATCTGCCTGGATGAGATTCAAGCCACCATAAATACCAGTCAGGCCCGCGGCGGCTGTGCGGTCCACAAACGTTCCATCTCCCTGGTTATGGAAAAAGTAAATTTGGCCCCGGGGGTCCCAGGTCGAGCTAACAATGTCCAGTAAGCCGTCATTATCAAAATCATCCACGATCGCACCACCACTTAAATTGAAGGAACCTACTTTCAACCATGAGGCAATGTTGAAGAAACGGGGAAACGATTCCTCGGAATGAAAAGTTTCCGGGGAAAT
>JAYGDG010000871.1:0-6681 GCA_046583015.1 Pirellulaceae bacterium
TGTTGGGGAGATTAAAGCTCACTTATTACATGGCAAGGATGGCCTCGGTGGTACGGGCGTTGAGGTGTCCCAGTTGCATCAGCAACATGCGGCGGAAAAAATTCTTTGTGACCAGGTCCGTTCAGCCCCGGGGGAAATCACGATCATTTGCCTGGGACCGTTGACGAATATTGCCCGTGCCTTTCATCGAGATCCGGAATTGCCCGCCTTGATAGGACAGATTATTCTCTCGAGCGGCAGTATCAAGGGTCGAGGAAATGCGACACCAGCCGCTGAATTCAATATTCATAGTGATCCGTATGCCGCCAAGACAGTGCTCCAGGCCGTTGTACCGAAATTAATGATTCCTCTGGAGGTCAGCGAAGAGGTCAAGTTTGACATGGGATTTATTCAGCAGTTGCCAAGCGTAACAACACGTGCTGGACGCCTGCTAAGACAAATCATCCAGTTTTCCTTTCGTGCTTATCACCAGCACATGGGACGAGAGCGTATACAGATCCCCGCTGCCGTTGCGCTGCTGGCAGCCATCCAACCGGAGCTGTTCGAAATTCAATCCATGACAGGCGACATTGAGACCGAGGGAGAACTTACGGTCGGGGCAACCGTCTTCGACTATCGACCACTCTCTAATTGGGGTTACCCTTTGGATGTGGCCCATCAAATCGATTCGGTAGCGGCCAAAGACTGCATCATCCGCTGCCTGTCTTCTGCGGGAGAAGAAGAATCCCTGCCAGGTGACTGATCAGGGAGACTCGAATTCACTGCGGTTCGCCAGTTGTACCGTGACGGTGATCGGCTTCCGATCACGAAAGACCAGCAACTCGACTTTCTCGTTCAGCGGTGTCAGGCTCACCATGCTCGACAAATGATCGTCATTTTCAATCTTGACCTGATTAAACTTGAGCAACACGTCGTTGACCAATAGCTTGGCCTGGGATGCCGGTGACTTTTCCGTGATCCCTGTGATCAACACCCCGAGGCTGTGTGGTAAGCCCAAGTCTTGCGCGCTGGCGTCTGTGAAGTCATGATCCATCCGGACGCCCAGGTACGATCGCCTGACTTTTCCGGTCGAAATCAATTGACGAACAATTACCATCGCCAGGTCGATCGGGATGGCAAAGGCTACGCCTTCATTGCCACCTGAATTACTGGCAATTGCCGTGTTCATTCCGATCACTTGCCCACGTAAATTGACCAGCGGTCCTCCGCTATTGCCCGGGTTGATGGCCGCATCCGTTTGCAGGAAGTCTTGCAGTGGGACGCCTTCGTCGCCCAGGCTTAGCGATTGACGCCCCTTGGCACTAACGATTCCATAAGTCACTGTTTGGTGAAGACCAAATGGGCTGCCAACGGCAAAAACAAACTCGCCAATCTCGGTTTTCTTGCTGTTACCAAGATGCACTGGCAAGACGTGCTCGGTGGTAATCTCCATCACGGCAACGTCGGTCAGGTGATCTTCCCAGATCTTGTGAGGATGAATGCGACGATTGTCAGAAAGTCGGATTTGAATGTTCGTCAGTTCAGCGTTAGTGATGACGTGACGATTCGTTAAGATGTAGTGCTTCTTGTCGACCGCAATGATCATGCCGGATCCGGCCTCTTCCAGTCCAACGGTCCGTGGTCCAGTGTTCTTACGTACCTCAATGTGAACGACCGATGGCCTCACTAGACGTATCACCTTCTTGAGAACATTATTGCGTGCCTCTAAGGCTGCCACGTCCTTGGCTAATTCTTCAAACGCGCGCTGGTGAGCGGCAGCGTCTGGTACTTTGTCCCCGGGCAATTGACCCTGGCAGAAAGCAGGCGAAAACAAGGTCAAGGAAAGAAGGATCAGCCCCTTGGGCACGATTACGGTCCAGATTCTATTTCGACAGTGCACCATCAGCAGGATTACATCCAAAAAGGGAAGAAGGAAATTACAAGATAAAGTGAACGTTGAATGCCAGCGATTCAGGAAACATCCATCTCTATGTCGTTCACTTTGTCAGCTTTGTCGTTGCTCATGTTCTCGAGCAAATGGGCGAGATCAGCACCTTGAACATTGGCGCCACCGTGTTTCTCCAATTCACGCTGACAATCAATGCACAACGTTGCATAGGGAAGCGCCTGTAAACGTGCCAGCGGAATGTTCGAGTTACAGACTTCGCAGTGCCCATAGTTGCCTTCTCGCATCTGCTCTAAGGCATTGTCAATGTAGGCGAGTTCGCGACTTTCGACTTCCGCTAACTGAGAACTTAATTCGTCTTGCGCAGAGTCCAAGGCAAAATCAACAACGTCACCACCAGATTGCTCACGTAACTCTTTCAACATACTTAAGTCACCGGCCAGCGCCTTTCGCAGCGCATCGCGACGGCGAATCAGCACTTCTCGGAGATTACTTATGGCGATTTTACGTCCCATCTCAAACTACCTCGACAAGTTCATTGGCAGCGACGATTGAATTCCATCCTGGTGCCCAATAACTGCTGGTGCAACACGGTTCTGCCCTTCCGACAAAACGACGTTCATCGAGCCAGGGATTGCCGCGTTCCAACTCGGCAAAGTGACTCGCTTGGCTATCGTATGCATGACTGGCCGCCGGGAGCAGTCACGATTCTTCGCCAATCCATTCACTTGGAACTCAAAAAAATGATGTAAAACGATTTGTATTAATAACTTGCGTTCATTGTTGTAGGGTTTGTATGAGGCTGCTCAAAAACCCCACTGCAGGGACACGACTTTTACCCAGTGCAAGACACTTAGGCCGAGAAAACAAGGTTTTAACCTCATTTTCACTATCCCTTCCCGTCTGCGCATAAATAGAGCCTGCCTTCCGATAATCGACATTTTTTGTCGAGAAATAAAGGAGTTCTTAGCTGACAGGCTAGTTTTAGCTAGCCTATTGCCAGGTGGCCCGAAAAAGACCAAGTCAGGCAGTCGAGTGGCGGCTGCAATGGGGGCAAATTTGAGGGTCGACCGCGGCCAGGTCGAGGTCTTCGTCGTCGCTGCGGTAGGCCGTGGTGATTCGCCAGCCGCAATTGTGGCAGCGGTGCTCCCAGGCGTCGATTGTTAGTTCTTCATTCTGGAAATAATTGTATTTGCAATCGACCTGTTCCAGTCCACATTCCGGACAGTTACCGGCAGCAACGATGTTTTTCATAAACCAGATTTCCTGATTGTCTAGAATCCGCGGGCTGTTCGCACATCTTCAAAATCGCGCAAATGATAGTCGATGTTGACGTAATCCAGGGTTCGACAAAGTCCTCGGAGCGATACCCCCATGCCATCCGGTCCACTAAATCCACCGAACTGCCCACCACCTTTGACGTGTGGTTCCAGGTCAAGAAAGACACCTGGCACGCCTCGCCGTTTCAGTCTTTTCTCCAATTTTGGAATATGATCACGGAAGTCACGCAGGATTGCTTCGTGTCCGCTATCCCCGATATCCGCCGGTACAAAGTGTTTTAAGGCTGCTTCATCAATATGTCCCTGGCGTTGGACAGCTTCCGGGTGCCGGTAGTCCTTAATGTGCATCCAGCCCAATCCTTTTTTCATTTGCAGGTATTGGAGAAACACATCGTCTGCAGAATATCCCTGAGTGACAATGTTCCCCGCGTCGAAAATGGTCACCAGCGCCGGGTGATTGATTTTTTTGTGAAGTTCTTCCAGCAATTCGCCATTTTGACCAACCAGGTTGGCCTCAACTTCCAGCCCGAACGTTAGCCCATTGCGATCGCACATTTCTGCAACTGCGCTGAGTTGATCAACGACCAGGCTGATATGGTCCCAGGCGTCGGTCCCGCGAGGATGGTAAAAGGAAAAACCGCGAATCAACTTAGTCTCAAAGGCGTTGGCCAAGTCGCACGCTTTCTGAACATGCTGCTTGAGGTATTTCTTGAACGGTATAAACGGGTTATGCGTTTTATCGTCGACGTCGAGCAACTTGACCTTCCCAATCGGCGATCCCAGAGAAGAAACACTCAATCCGTATTCATCCTGCAGTTTTAGAATCCGTTTGATTTCGGGTTTGGTCAGTAACATCACGTTCTTGACACCCTGGCCGGCATCGATGAAGCGAATGGTGTAGTACTGCAAGCCCATCGCGCTAAAGGCAGCAAACTGTTGCGTGGCGGTTTTTTGATTCGCCGCTTCGTCAGCAAAACCAGTTGGAATGACACTTGGGTTGTTCGACATGTAGATCGTCCTCAGGGATTTGGTCAAAAAGGAACCGGATTCACATTGTGAAATGGTTAGTGAGCGGATGCAAGGGGTTCGTTCAAACAGCCTGCTGACCATGCTGGAAATCAAACACTTCCACTGGTATCCTGTCTAACAAAGCCGCCGACAGAAGGAAGCGGCTAAAACCCGGTTATTGAACGCTGATCGTGTGGTTCAACGAGTAGAGACGATTTCATGAGCAAACCAGAAGACTGGCAACCTGTTATTGAACACGCGGGAGAAGCGAAATCAAACGAGATTCGCCAGCGATTGGACCAGGCGGAACCCAGAACGCTCCGTACCTACACACCATCTCTGGCGGTCTTGGCACATAGTGCGGGGTCGTACCATTGGACACCCGAAGGTCGCCAGTTGGCCGATTTTAGCTCAGGAGTTCTGGTTGCTAACCTGGGCCACAATCCTCGCTCCTGGTGGCAAGCTGTCTGGAGATACCTGGGACTGGAACAAGTTGACGAGTCCGAGACGTTTGTTAAAGCCGCACCCCTGACCGCTTACAATGCTGTCACGGAGTTGGGTTTGCTGGCCAGCGAACGACTGCTGACCAATATGCGCAATGAACCCGGTGGTCAGCGAATGGAGCAGGTATTGTGGGCTGCCAGCGGTAGTGAAGCGATCCAGAAGGCGATTTGGGCGGCCATGAAGCGGCGACCTGGCCAGGAGTTCATGCTGGCTACCCGTGGCGGATTTCACGGCAAGAAGGGATTGGCCGGGGCAATCACCGGCAGCGAAGAAGACAGCGAACGTGACCCAAGAGTACGCTTTATTAGCTTTCCCAGGGACGAATGTTCGGACGTGCAAACGCGCCAACAACCATTAGACCTGGAGCCGTATCGTCAGCAACTGGAGCAGTTGCACCAGGAACTGGGCGACCAGATTTGTTGCCTGGTGACGGAACCTTATCTTGGCGGTGGCGGTTCTTTCCACCCCCAAAAAGAATACCTGCAGTTATTACAGCAATATTGCCGTGACCACGATTGGCTGTTCATCCTGGATGAAATCCAATCGAATTTTGGTCGCACCGGCCCCATGTATGCTTACACGCACTATGAGATCGAACCAGATATCGTCTGCCTTGGCAAAGGTCTTGGCAACGGAGTCCCGGTGAGTGCCGCGGTAGGGCGCAAAGATGTCTTTGGAAAAATGAAATATGGCGAAGGTTCCGATACGTGGAGCGCCAATCCACTCTCATCCGCAGCGGTCCTGGCGACCCTCGATGCCTTTGAATCTGAGCCAGTTGTGCAGCAAGGTCAGCAATTGTCGACCGTTATTGAAGCCGGGCTACAGCGACTCAAGGAAACCGGTATCGTCCAAAACGTTCGTGGAGAAGGCTGCGTTTGGGGAGTGGAGTGTAACGCTTGTGGAGAACTGGCTGCCGATGACGTTGCCAATGCATGCGTGGCAGCCTGCTACCTGGGCGACGACCAGGGACGTGCCATCCACTTACTGGGCCCGCTGGCAGGTAAAGTGATCAGAGTCAGTCCGCCGCTGGTCATGCCGCTAGAGGAAGCACAGACCTATCTGGATGTCATGTTCAACATCTTCCAGCAAGTTGCCGACAGTTGCCAGGGTTGAAGGGGCACGCTCAAGAGGCCGAGGCTTCGTAGGTGGCAGTAACATTAGTCGTGATCCCGCCACGTGCAGTAAAAGCTGCTACCAGCTTCATGTGGCGAGGTTTTACCGTGGCAACCAGGTCATCCAAAATGGTGTTGGTCACGTGTTCGTAAAAGATGCCATCGTTGCGGTAGCTTTGCAGGTAGAGTTTCAAACTCTTCAACTCGACACACTCGGCACCAGGGGTGTAAGTGAAAGTGAGTGTTGCGAAGTCTGGTTGCCCGGTCTTGGGGCAGACGGACGTGAACTCGGGACAGACGATTTCAATTTCATAATCACGTTCAGGAAACTGGTTTTCAAATGTTTCCAGGAGATCGCGTTTGTTGTCAGCCATACAGTTGCTCCTTTTCCTCAGCCGTTCATTGTGTCATGATGGGATATTGACTGAAAAGGGGCCTAACGGCTCCAGTTGCCGGGAAGCGATCGATTTTTCGGAGCGATGCTGGTGAAGATTGCCGAAATCTATAAGTCCGTACAAGGGGAGGGTTTGTTGACGGGGACGGAGTCTGTTTTCGTCCGTGCGTCAGGCTGTAACCTGCGCTGCTGGTACTGTGACACGCCCTATACGTCATGGATGCCTGCAGGCAAGGACTTGTCGGTTACCGATATTGTCCGGGCCGCGACAGAATGGGACTTGCCGCACGTCGTGATCACAGGCGGCGAACCGATGCTGTTTGCCGAATTGATACCCGTCTGCGAGAAACTCAAGGCCCTGGGTAAACACCTCACCATCGAAACAGCAGGTACCCTCTACCTGCCGCTCCCCTGTGACCTGATGTCGATCAGCCCCAAGTTTTCCAGCAGCGCCCCGGCACCCGACGACCATCCCTCATGGTATCGGCGACATCAACG
>JAYGDG010000500.1:0-9845 GCA_046583015.1 Pirellulaceae bacterium
ATCGTGATCAGGATCATCGCGACACCCAGGCCGTGGGCAAAGACTTCAGAGATGCGCACTAAGTCACGCACGTCCCCCGGAAAATTGATCTCGGCCACATAACGGGCTAGCGAAATGTCTAAGGCAAAGGCTGGCAGCGCCAGTAGGGCCAGGGCCAAGGCGGCTAAATAAGGGAGCCGCGAAGAGGTGAGAGGTTGCTCAAGTTGATCAATGGCAGGCCCCGCTGAGTCTTGTTTTGTCATGACTTGTGGAGAATACCAAGATTGTTAGTGAGCGAAAACAGCAGGTGATTGGGAGCTGGCAATCGGGAAAGGCTTGCCTATCTTGACTGGACAGTATATTTTAGTGCTGTCGAGTCCGCTGGGTCAGTTGCCAGGCTGGATTGCGCCGGGAATAACTTGCGTTTCTGGTCCCGATTTGTTCTTTTTAAGAATACGGTTTTGAAGTTCGGCTTTGGCAAACTCTCTTCCCGCTTCTTTTCCGGAACAGAGATAAGGCAGGTGAAGTTATGACCAGTCGTCGGCAGCGTTCGTTTGTACTTCAGAAGTTTCGTAGGCAATTAGCGGTCCACGACAGGAGTCGTGATTGCGCGCGTTTACAAGGGATGGAAGCCTTGGAGCCGCGTCTGTGCTTGTCGGCCATCGGGCCCTTCGCTCGTATTGTGCAACCGACCGCAGTACTCAGCGGTTCCGAATCGCGAGTGGTATCGGGAGTTCCTACTGACCAATTTCGCTCGGTGGGGATCATTGGGGATCGCTTTGGCGGGTTTTGTAGTGGCACGCTGATTACGCCCCGGGATGTGGCCACAGCCGCCCATTGTGCTGTCGGTATCAACGCTCCGGATGGCCGCTTCAGCGTGGAGGGGACGACCTATGCGACCACTTCGATTCATGTCCATCCCAGCTACAACGACTTTACGCTCAATAACGACATTGCCGTCTTTCGTCTTAGTCGGCCTATCACGAATATTGAACCAAGCCCCATCTTTCGTGGTACGCCGCGGGTAGGCCAGATCCTCACGCTGGTGGGCTACGGTGCCGGGGGAACGGGTGCCTCCGGTCATACCGGAGATTTTGGCACCAAGCGAGTTGGTCTGACGCCCATTGATGGTGTGCAAGACAAGCTCATCACCTGGCGTTTTGATGATGAAACCGAAAGCAATACGGCGCCGGGCGATTCTGGAGGTGCGGCATTCCTGGATGTCAATGGTCAATACCATCTCGCTGGGATTACCTCAGGTGGAGATCGCTGGGACGCCGGCTTCGGAGACAACTCATTTGATACCCGGGTCGATAGTTTTGCCGATTGGATTGATGCTACCACCGATAGTGAAGCCGAGGGTTCTACCGCTAGCGATGAGACGGACGAACAGACGACTGGGACGGAGGAAACCACGGTCGATCAGACGACCGAGACAGATGAAACGCTTGATGACCAGAACGACCAACCGATCGACAAGCCAGAACCTCCACCGCTGGCGGATGACGATCATGTTGACTCGTTGGGGACCGAAGCAACTGAAATTGTCCTGGAAGACGGGACAGGGATTGGCCAGGGAGTCCTGGAACAACCTGGTGACCGTGATGTTTTCCAGATCGTGATTGCCGAAAGTGGCACCTTTGTTATCGGAGCAACCAGTACCGACGGTCGCTTGGATACCTATCTGCGCATCTCTGATGCGACTGGTAACGTGATCGCTGAAAACGATGACTTTGGCGGTACCTATAACAGCCAGGTACGGATGGACCTGGAGCCCGGGCAATACTTCATTGACGTGGGAGCTTATGCCGATTGGGGCATTGGTGATTACCGAGTTGATTTGCAGATATTGGACTCAGGCAGTACCCCGGTCTCGGAGACGGAGCTAGTGACGCTCAATTCCACCGGCGGAGCAAGGCTGGGAGACGAGATCGTGGTGGCTGGTGAAGGGCGCAGCTATACCTTTGAGGCAACGGTCACTGGTCGCATGACGGTCCGGACCAAGCGGCTTTCTGCCAGTATGGACACGATGCTTACGGCTTACGATGCAAACGGTTACGAACTGGCCTTCAATGACGACTGGCGTGGTTTAAAAAGTCGCGTACGGTTCATGGTTCAGGCCGGTGAAACTTATCGTATCGAGGTCTCAGGCTATGGCGACAGTGTAGGTTCTTACCGCCTGGCGTTACGAACGAAAGAGCTTTCCGATTCCTTCTTTTTGCCTGGGTTGGCAGCTTTTAACCCGGTGGTGGCTCCAGCTGCCGAGACGACCGCTAGCGAAGAATTGGAGACGCTAGAGGCGGCGGTGGATTCGACCATCGATCAGATCGCCGTGGAACTCAATGACTCCGCTGCTGATGCCCTTTGGAATGAGGCCGAACAAGTGGTTGAGTCGACCGGTGACTGGTGGGCTGCCATCAGTTCCGATATCGAGCACTACCTCAGCGAGGTTCTGGACTTCGAGTTGGATTGGGACAGTTGGTTCGTAAATAGCTGGTTTTAATCATCTCCGGTCGGGAAGTGAGCAGCCCCGGGAAGATATCGTTCGAGCGCTTGCATTCTGAAAGCTCGTTGGTTTAAATGAACCGCTCTCAGTTAGTGAATTGATGCAGAGAGCAGGCTTCATGAATCAGGTTACGGAATTATCACATCCGGTTGTGCAGCATCACTTGGCTGCCCTGAGGGATGTGGAAACCACCTCCGTCGAGTTTCGAAACCTGGTCAATCGGCTAACCCTGTTGCTGGCTTGCGAGGCCACGGGGGACTTGCAGCTGGAGCAAGCCACCGTGCAGACGCCACTGACGTCGATGACCGCTGCCCGCTTGTCACAGCGGATTGGACTGGTGCCAATCCTGAGAGCTGGCATCGGCATGGTCGACCCCTGTTTGCAGCTGCTTCCCTCAGCAGAAGTCTGGCATTTGGGACTGTACCGTGACGAGGAGACGGCACAACCGGTTCGCTATTACAATAAGATTCCTGATGATGCACCGGTGGAGGTGGCTTTTGTCGTGGATCCGATGCTGGCCACGGGTGGATCAGCCGTGGCTGCCTTATCGACCCTGACGGAATGGGGCGTGCCGGACATCCGCTTGCTTTCAATTATTGCGGCACCCGAAGGAATCGAAGAAGTCCAGAGACATTTTCCGCAGACGTCTATTTATGTTTGCGTGGTCGATGAGTGTTTGAATGATCGCAAGTTCATCGTGCCAGGTTTAGGGGATGCGGGCGATCGTATCTTTAATACGCAAAGGTCCGACTAGTCGACGGTGAATCAGGTGAACCAGGATGACGCAACGTTTTATCAGCTTTGGCGGTCTGTTTGTACTGATGGGACTGGCCTGGTTGATGAGTTCGCGCAAGAAACGGCTCGATGTCCCCATCATTGTCGGGGGACTTTTGCTGCAACTTGGGCTGGCAGTCATCATGCTCTGGACACCACCTGGTAAGTGGTTGTTTGGTGGCATTGAAGTCGCTTTTGAACATTTTAGCGGGTTCGTGGATCAAGGCGCCGGCTTTGTCTTCGGCGATGCCGCAACCAAACAGGCGCTCAGTGCGGGCCAGCCGATTCCGGACGATTCGCCCCTCAACCGAATCTTTTTTGCCTTTCGAGTTTTGCCGACGATTATTGTCTTTGCTTCCCTGATGTCCATTCTCTACTACTTCGGCATCATGCAGTGGATCGTGAATATGCTGGCCCGACTCATGCAAATGACGTTGCGCACCTCCGGAGCCGAAAGTCTCGCCGCTGCGGCCAATGTCTTCGTTGGACATACCGAAGCGCCGCTCGTGGTTCGACCCTACATTAGCGGAATGACGATGTCGGAGTTGAATGCCATGATGGTCGGCGGGTTTGCGACGATCACCGGTGGATTACTCGCTGCTTATGCCAGCATGGACATTAGTGCCGGGCACCTGGTTACCGCCTCGGTCATTTCAGCTCCGGCGGCTCTGTTGATAGCGAAAATCATGCAACCGGAAGAAGGGACGCCAGAAACGGCTGGCAATATCAAGGTGGATATCCCGCGGCAAGGCGTTAATGTTATCGAAGCGGCGGCCATTGGAGCTTCTGATGGACTCAAGCTGGCTGTCAATGTTGCCGTGATGCTGATCGCCTTCCTGGCACTGATCGCCATGGTCAACGCGGGAGTTGGCTGGGTCGGTTCCTGGTTTGGGTTGGAGTGGAGCCTGCAGGCAGGACTCGGAATTGTGTTTGCTCCCATCGGTTGGATCATGGGGATTCCCTGGGAGGAGTGTCGGCATGCGGGCCAGTTGCTGGGCCTCAAGATGGTCACCAATGAATTCCTGGCCTATGACCAGCTAGGCCAGTGGCTGCAGGAGGGTTCGAGCGTCAAGCTTAGCGAACGAACCGAATTCATCATGATCTACGCGCTCTCTGGCTTCTCCAATTTTGGTGCCATCGGCATTCAGCTTGGTGGTATCGGGGGGCTGGCACCGGATCGTCGTTCGGACCTGGCGAAACTAGGTCTGCGAGCGATGATTGGTGGTGCACTGGCCTGCTGTATGACTGCCTGCGTGGCAGGCATGTTGATTGGTCCCTAAAGCGTCGGGTTGCCTGGCAATAACTCAGCCAGTTCCACCGATTGAGAAAAACCAGTTGTCTGCCTGTCTTTGTCGACGTCAATCAGAAAGATCGTGAGTTGCTGGCAGAATTCTACCAGGACCTGACGACAGGCGCCACAGGGCAAAACGCCCCCTGAGGTAGCAATCACCAGGGCGTCAAATTCGCGAAAGCCAGCTGCGACCGCGGCGCCTAAGGCCACTCGCTCAGCGCAATTGGTCAGCCCATACGAACGGTTTTCAACGTTGCAACCGCGGAATATCTCTCCACTGCTGGTCCGCAAGGCCGCGCCGACAAGAAATTTCGAGAATGGCGCGTAAGCCTGCTGGCGGACTTCCAGGGCGGCTTGCAACAGATCTTCAGGTAGTTGTGATGACATTGGTTAACTCTCGCTCGAAGGGGAGATATGGCTGATGATCAAGTCGCCGCAGGTCGCTTCCTGCTCTCCAATGCAGATAGCGTTCAGTACCAGTTGGGTAGCAGCTTCCCGCTGCGCCTCCCGTGCAAATAAACGGGCCAGCAATTGACCGTCTTCAACAGCGTCGCCGAGGCGGACGAGCAGTTGCAGGCCCACACCGTGGTCAACCGGGTCGTTCATCCGATGGCGACCACCGCCCAATTCAATAATGGCAATGCCAAGTTGTTCTGTGTCAATGCTGATGATGTTTCCCGGGCAGGCAGCACGCACTTCGCTGACTGCAGCCAGTGGCCGCTGGGCGTTGGGGTCGCCACCCTGCGCAAGGACCATTTCTATGAATTTTTCGTAACCGCGACCTGAACTCAAATGTTCTGAGAGCAGGTGGCGAGCTTCCTCGTCACTGCTGGCTGTGTTGCTGCTCAGGAGCAGTTCACTTGCCAGTGCGAAAGTCAGTTGGGCGAGATCTTCCGGACCCTCTCCTTGCAATAAATCGATGGCCTCCTGGACTTCCAGGGCATTGCCAATCATCTGGCCAAGTGGCTGATTCATGTCGGTTAGCAAGGCGGATGTTTTGAGTCCCATCTGCTCACCGGTTGTCACGAGCGACTCGGCCAGGGCACGGCCCTGCTGGGGAGTCTTCATGAAAGTGCCGTTACCACACTTTACGTCCAGCACGAGCGCGTCGAGATTCTCGGCCAGCTTCTTACTCATGATACTGGCTGTAATTAAGGGAATCGAGGCGATCGTGGCGGTAACATCGCGAAGGCCATAGAGTTTCTTGTCGGCTGGCGCTAACTCCTCACTGGCACCGGTAATCACACAACCAACGGTTTCCGTAATCTGCTGCATTTCTACCAGGCTCAGATCGGTGCGGAACCCGGCTATGGACTCCAGCTTATCGAGCGTGCCACCAGTAATTCCGAGTCCGCGCCCGGAGAGCATGGGAACCTGGCAACCACAACAGGCTAACAGCGGGGCCAAAGCGAGCGAGACCTTGTCGCCGACACCTCCGGTAGAATGCTTGTCAACACGGACTGTATCTCCAGACGGCCATTGGAGCGTGACTCCTGAATGGAGCATGCAATGAGTCAGATGGGCAGTTTCCTGGTCGGTCATGCCCCGGCAGTAAATGGCCATCGCCATGGCTGCCATTTGGTAATCGGCAATGGTACCCGCAGAAAATCCTTCCACAAACGCCTCGATTTGGGCGCCAGTCAATTCCAAACCGTCTCGCTTGTGGGCAATGATCCGTGCGGGATTGTAGTGCATGATCGTTTTGACAGTTGTCAGTCAGGCGGTTTGCGAGCAGTCGATGTGCCTGAACAGAAAAGCAGTTGATGGTTTGGATCTAACCAAGTTCTGGGATCGGTCGACCACCAGCTACCACGATTGGAACTGGGCGTCCTTGCGGATCGACCCAATGGCTATCCAGGTCCACATCTAAATGACGGAAAGTGGTGGCAGCAATATCTTGAGGCCGGACGATGGCACTGGCAACACTTCCACCACGAGAATCCGTGCTACCGATCACCTGTCCGTGAGAGAGCCCGCCACCGGCCATCACCATCGACATCACGTTGGTCCAGTGGTCTCGGCCGAGATCCTTGTTGATCACCGGGGATCGTCCAAATTCACCCATCATCATGACCAGTGTCTCATCCAGTAGTCCACGTTGTCGCAGATCTGTGATCAGGGCATGAAGTGTTCGGTCAACGCGTGGCAGCAGGGGCTTGAGCCCTTTTTCAATGCCACCCCAGCGGACGCTGTCGCCGTGATGATCAAAGTAACCCCAGGCGCCACTGACTAAAATAAAAGTGACACCCGCTTCAACCAGTCGCCGCGCTAAGAGGGCTTTTTCTCCGATGCTTTCCCGTCCGTACATGTCGCGAGTTGCCGCTGATTCCTGGGATATGTCAAAGGCACTCTGGACCTTGCCCGAGATCACCATCTCGTAAGCTTCCCGCGTATACTGGTCGACCCGTTGCAGGCTAGAGTTTTGATCAAGTCGCTTCTGCAGTTGTTGAAATTGCTCCCGTAATTGGGCACGGTCTTGGAGACGGGGTGCCTCAATGCCCTTGGGTAGCGCGAATTTGCCTACCAGTTCGCCACCCTTGACCGGTGCGTGCTGGCGTCCCATGTGACCGGCTTCCCAAACATCCGATGTCCAGCTATTGGCCAAGCCGACGAAACCCGGGAAGACCGGATCGTTGGATCCACGAAACTTGGCTACCACCGAACCCATCGATGGATAGCCACCACCATCACGACCATCGTTAGTGCGGCGGGCGTAGGGGTTACCGGCCTGCATGGTGATGGGTGTGTGGTTACTGGCGCTGCAGTCCACGGAACGAATGATTGAAAGTTGATCGGCGATGGATGCCTGCAAGGGCAAATGTTCGGAAAACCTCACCCCTGGTAACCGCGTTGAGATGGTACCAAACGGACCACGAATCTCCTGCGGTGCAGATGGTTTAGGATCCCACATGTCGAGGTGACTGGGACCTCCGGAGAGCCAGAATAGGATCACGGCTTTGCGATCTTTTCCCGTTCGGATAGCGGGATCTGCCGCCAGGCTGGGACTACCCAGGAAGTGGTTTAGCGCCAGGCTACCACAGCCAGCCATGCCCGCTTGCAAAAACCAGCGACGAGAACCGACCGTGATGGGGCTTAGTGCGTGTTTTGTTGAAGGGGGCAAGTACGCGGTCATGGAGAGAGGTTCTTCGTACAAGAGGTTGTTCATCCAGGCAGCGGGTTGGAGCGTTACTATCATAAGGGATAATCCGCCGCCGGGACAATAAAGAAATTATCGGCAGACGTGACCCTCAGAGGCCAGAGGGAGAGGCCTGAGCATTAAGAAAGGACTGCGAATTCAGCCAATTTACTCAGTTGGCTTACCGTCGATGGTGATTTTCGCTTCGTCCAAAAGCCGAAAATAGTCGCTGGCAATGGCCAGGACTTCCGTCAGGTAAGGCCCTGTCGGTTTGCTTCCCTTGGCTTCTTCCCCTGCAGCGGGCCTGGTGACTGAGGGAGACAAGTCATTGTCGGCAAAACTGGCCACGTATTGTTGCTGGTTAAGTGGAATCGTCTTGGCCTGCTGGTTGAGTCGAAAACGCTGTAATTTCTTTTTTAACGCTTGCATTGCTGCGGACTCTTGTTGCCGTTGAGAAGATTGCTGACTCAACTTCGTGATCAACTCGGGATCAGTAAACAGGTAAGGAGTAAAGGAGACAGCTTCCACCTTGTCGAAGGGGAGGGAAAAACTGAGTTTAGATTCACCGTGACCCGCAGCTTCGACGATTGAAGGCAAGACAAGGTCTGGCAAGACGCCTCGCAATTGAGTCGTTTCCCCATTGGGACGATAGAATTTTTGAACCGTTAGTGTTAAGGCTCCCAGGTTGACGCTGTTCGCTGGAGTTCGAAACAATTGTCGATTCAAGTCCATGATCTGTTGGACCGTTCCCTTGCCGTGGGTAGCGGGATCACCAACGAGGAGGCCTCGCCTGTAGTCTTGAATAGCGCCGGCAAAAATCTCACTGGCACTGGCACTCATATGGCTGGTCAAAACTACCAGCGGTCCGGACCAGGCAACACCGACTTCTTTGTCGAGCAACAATTGGACCCGTTGATGACTGTCTTTGACTTGTACGACCGGCCCCTGGTTAATGAACAGGCCGGTTAGATTGATCGCTTCGACGAGACTGCCGCCCCCATTTTTCCGCAGATCCACGAGGACCAGGTCCACCTGTTGTTTCTGGAAGTTCTCGAGGATGCTCCGCACGTCCCGTGAGCTGCTCTTGTAGTTGGGCCGGTTGTTGCGGAGGCCATCGAGATCGACGTAAAAACTGGGCAAGTTGATCACGCCGATGCGCGTCGGTGTGCCGTCGGCTTTAGCTGGACCCTCCTTGACGGCACTGCTCGCTGCTGAATCTTGCAGCGTTACCTTGTGGCGAGTCAGTTGGTGGATGGTCAAGTTGCTGCCGTCGGCAGGGAGGACTCCCAGTCGCACGAGGGTTCCTTCCGGACCACGAATCAACTGAACAATCTCTCGCAACGTCTTGCCAGTGACGTCAATCATCTCGGCATCAGCGCCTTGCCCGACGCTCACGATGCGGTCTTTCGCTTGCAACTTGCCTTGCTTCTGAGCATCCCCGCCGGGAAGGAGTTTTCGGATTGCTACGTATCCCGTATGTTGCTCCAGTTCTGCACCGATTCCCTGGTAGTTGAGTCGCATTCGTATCTGGAAACTTTCGTAGCTCGGTGGAGACAAGTAGCTGGTGTGTGGATCAAAGCTGCTGGTCAGCGAAGAAAGGAACATCTCCAGGAGATCATCAGCCGTGGTGTTGGTGATCTGTTGTGAAAACTGGCGATATCGCTGCCCCACTTGTTCGCGAGTGGCCATGGCCTGGGGGTCGCGTGGATCAAGTGTCAGCAAGTCGTACTTGATTTGATGTCGCCAACGGTTCTCCGCCTGCTGCTGGTTCTCTGCGAACTGGTTGAGACTGGTATCTTGATTGATCGTCTCCTTGAGAGTGAAGTCAAATTTTCCAGTAAGTAGCTTCTCAATGGTCTCAGCACGTTCACCAACTCGCTCTCGGAAGCGATGAAAGATGGTGTAAGCGATCGTCAGGTCGTGATCGGACAAGCGATCATTGAGCTGGCTTTCCAGCTTCAGAAACTGGTCTACGTCGGACTGGTTAAAGTAGAGCTTGCGAGGATCCAGTCGCTTGAGAAACTGGGCCAGGGTGCGTTTGGCGATTTCATCGTCCAGAGGATGTTTGCTCAGGTGCTGACTTTCTAGCAGGGTGGTCACCAGCACGGTAATCTGGCGGTCCCGAGGCCGTGGCTCTGACGGGAGTTCTGCGGCCACCA
>JAYGDG010000626.1:0-1609 GCA_046583015.1 Pirellulaceae bacterium
AGTCCGATGGCAGCCATCTCAGCAGCCGGCAACGCAGCATTGGTTGGTTTGACCAGGTAAGTGTCTAGCTTTTTGAACAATTCAGGAATTACTAATTCATCATCGCCTCGGATGAGCTTCTGGACTTTGCGGCGTTCTTCTAAAGCGCGCTCATCGCTACCCATTGCGTCTTGACGTTGTTCACGGATGGTTTTGGATTCACTATCAGATGCCATTTTCAATTCCTTGATTTTGCTACCAATTTTGGTAGTACGAAGAGCTTCCCGTCGACAACCTGTCGAAGGCTCTCGTAAATTGCTCCATGGACATGAAGCAATACCGACCCACCACTAATAATTCAAGTTTCTATAATAGGCAAGCTTTTTCCAGAACCTGGAACTAAGGCAATGGCTCTGAAATGGACTTAACTCCTGCTGCGACAAAAACTTACCACAACATATATATTCATACTATTTTATCTATTTTATTCATATAGCCCAGCCATTTCCTTCTTCTCATTTAGCGAACTCAACCAGGGGGCATTTAGGGGCCATTTGTGGCTACGAGTCTGGCCAGCGAGGGCCACTGCTGCCAGGCGATCGTCTCCACG
Source organism: Pirellulaceae bacterium (assembly GCA_046583015.1). Classification (GTDB taxonomy): domain Bacteria; phylum Planctomycetota; class Planctomycetia; order Pirellulales; family Pirellulaceae; genus JAZADA01. The sequence continues at coordinate 590 of JAYGDG010000626.1, forward strand.
GACGATGCTCCCTGAGATCAACTGGTTCTAGAGACAGGTTAACCCCTTACAGTCAATAGCCAAACAGTTCACTTTTGTCCGCTCAAATTAGATTTCTACCAACCGTTCGGTCGAGTCACCGAACTGTTTGAGATGGATACCACATTTGTCCATCATCGAGAGATAGAGGCTGCACATCTTACGATTCGGTTTGCCAAGATAGTCCAAGACGCGACCTGTCTTGACGCGCCCACCAGCACCCCCGAGCATCACCACGGGCAGTTTCCCGGCATCGTGAATGCCGGAGATCATGCTTGAGCACATCATCAGCATCGAATTGTCCAGCGCTGTTTTCTCCCCCTCCTGGATCGCATCAAGTTTGCCGGCAATATAGGCCAGTTGTGCCAGGAAAAACTGGTTTACTTTCAGCCAGTCGGGTGACATCTTCCCACGATCTGAGTGTGAAAGTTCGTGGTGCCCCACCTCAACCCCCAGGTGGGGAAACTGCAGGTAGCTATGATCGTTATTGAGCTTCAACGTACAAACACGCGTCGTATCGGTCTGAAACGCCAGTACCAGGATGTCGCACATCAGCCGCATGTGGTCGGCGATGTTCTGTGGAATTCCCTGTGGGGGCCGCGGAATATTCGGCTTTTCTAGCGTCGGTCGCCAACCCTGCAATTCGCCACGTTGCCCTGCCTGCTCGATCCGTCGTTCAACCTCTCGCACCGAATTCAGGTACTCGTCGAGTTTCTTCTGATCCCGGCTACTAACTTTCTTACGAAAACGACTAGCTTCTCCCAACACCGCATCAAGCACGCTTTGCTCACCGCGCTGAAATTGATCTTTAAAAAGCCGGTCAAACGCCAGCGCTGGATACAGTTCCAATGGCGTCGGAGCACTCGGAGAACTCCAGGAGATGTGCGAACTGTAGAGCATCGAGTAATTCTTGTGAATTCCCGGGTTGGAGCGTTCGCAGCCGAGCACCAGGCTGGGCACTTTCGTCGATCGCCCATACTGCTGGGCAATCACCTGGTCGAA
>JAYGDG010000645.1:0-17678 GCA_046583015.1 Pirellulaceae bacterium
TTCCACACCGTGATACCAGCCAGGCATCGCCGGTAAAACCACCGCGCCGGCAGCAACCGCTTCCTGCATATTCTTCAACTGTACAAGCGACAACGGTGTCTCGCGTGGCATCAGCACCAGTCGTCGTCGTTCCTTTAAATGGACATCCGCGACCCGGTGAATCAAATTGCTGCCGGTCCCGTGAGCCACCTTCCCCAGCGTACTGCTGGAACAGGGACAAATCACCATGCCGTCGGTCAGACAAGAACCACTGGCGATGGGAGCCATGAAGTCATTTTCGTCATGCCAGTGAATGGCACCAAGTTCTGCTGGCTGCTGGTCACTCAGTCGAGGGGGTTCGAGGAAACAACTGCTCGCCAGTTTCAGAATCTTGTCGCCGCCGGTCGTTTCCGGATCGATATCAATCTGCAATTCCTCTCGAAACACCAACCGACCTGCCCGGCTCATGATTAAGTGAACATCGCGCCCAGCGTACGACAACGATTGCAACAAGCGCAAGCCATAGACCGCGCCGCTGGCACCGGTGATTCCCACGACAATCGGATTACTCATTTCACCCCCACGTACAGCGTTGCCACGCCAAAGGTCAAACGCTTCAAACGAACGTCTTTCAAACCAGCTGCTGACATTCGCTCAAGTAATGCTGTTCCTGACGGAAACTGCCCAACACTCTCTGGCAAATAATTGTAAGCATCTTCATCATTGCGAGCGATCCACTGACCAAGCCGCGGCAACACGTTTCGAAAGTACCAGCCGTAACAGGCTTTAAACGGCTGCCAGGTCGGCTCAGAAAATTCTAACACGGCCACGCGACCGTCCGGACGGCAGACTCGGACCATTTCTGCCAAACCACGATCCGTATCCTGGACATTCCGCAAGCCGAAGGCAACCGAGACGATCTGGAAATAATCATCTTCGAAAGGCAACTGCTGCGCGTCGGCCTCAACAAACCGCAGGCGACCCGCATGGCGACAGCGAGTCTTCTTTTTTTCACCAACCACTAACATCTCAGGACAAAAATCAGATCCGATGACTTCCACTTCACCACGCGTTCGGCGGCAATAGGCCAGGGCCAAGTCTCCCGTACCGGTACAAATATCCAGGATGGGATCCGTTCCTTTGGGAGCCACCCGACGAACCGTCCGCCATCTCCAATAGCGATCCACATTCATGGACAACAAGTGGTTCATGCGGTCATATTTGGGTGCAATCTGCCCAAACATCCGCTTTACGCGAGAACCGGATTTGTCGACAATCGCCATCAGTATTCACCGTCAGTGGCCGTTGCCAGGATGATTTGACCAAAAAATAACAATACCTACTTAGACCGCAGGCTACTCGTTATCCTAACCGGTTCGCACCACGGACGCGACCAGCAAGTAACCTTCACTTCCCCTTTCAAAGCCAGGCTTTTAGCAGTTCCTTCATGAAGTTAACCGTTTCCGTCCATTTACTTCCAGCCCTGATCGACCCGACAGAACTAACGGATGCGACCGTGGTGGTAATCGACGTCTTGCGGGCCACCAGTACCATCACGGCGGCGCTGGCAGCCGGAGCAGCGGGTATCATTCCCTTTGCCGAAGTGGCGGCTGCTCGACAACGGGCAGCTGAATTTCCAGGCCCAGTGCTACTTGGTGGCGAACGTGAGGGGAAACGCATTAACGGCTTTGACCTGGGCAACTCCCCCGGCGAATACACGCCAGAGGTAGTCCAAGACCAAACCATTCTCTTTACCACCACCAACGGAACCCGGGCGCTGGCAACCTGTCAGCAGGCAAGTCGGGTATGGCTGGCCGGTTTCGTCAACCTGGCAGCCGTGGTGAGCAAAGTTGACATCACACCTGAATTGCACATTCTTTGCGCCGGCACTAACGAAACAATCTCCCAGGAAGATATGCTGCTGGCCGGTGCACTGACCGCAGCGCTGAGCAGCCGTAGTGAACCATTCACCCCGAGCAACGATTCCGCCCGACTGGCCCAACGGGCATGGTGCTCCAGTGACACGCAGGCGGGCCAACTCGAGCACTTGCTGCGGGCTGGCCGCGGCGGACAGAACCTTCTGCAACTGGGGCTGGAGGCAGACATAGCCTTTTGTGCTACGCTTGATCGGTTTGACGTGGTACCCAGCCTGGACCCACAAACCGGCACCATCACAAGAGCCTAAAAGAAGCAGCCTCTATCCTTTGCGTGCTCCCAGCGCAACTTTACAATGAAACACTTGACGTGGGCCTCTGAACAAACCGCCTTTGCATTCTCTTACCAGGACAACGCCATGCATATCGCTGATTATATTGTGCTCTGCGGTTACTTCCTGCTGTTGATTGGTATTGGCGTTTATTGCATGCGGCGCATTAAGCACCAGGAAGACTACCTGATGGGTGGTCGCGGCTTCGGAAAGCTACTACAGACCTTTGCTGCCTTTGGTGCCGGCACCGGTTCAAGCGACCCGATCAACACCGCCCGCAACACCTACACCGGCGGCATGAGCGGCATGTGGTTTGTCATGTTCTGGCTGTTCGTGACACCGTTTTACTGGATCACGGGCGTCTGGTATCGCCGCATGCGACACCTGACCCTCGGCGACTGGTATGTCGAACGCTACGAATCCAAGCAGCTAGGCGCCGCCTACAGCATCTTCGGCGTCCTGTTCTTCATGATCTACGGATCGATGTTCTTTACGGCGATTGCCACAACCGCCGAGCCAATGATCGGTGAAACAGTCAGTATTATGGGCTCTAACGTAGGCCTCAAGTATGTCCTGATTCCCACCGTCGGTGTCGTTGTCTTACTTTACGGCATGGCGGGTGGACTGGCGGCCGCCTATTACACCGACCTGATCCAGGGCATTTGTATTATCGCTTTGAGTATCATGCTCATTCCCATCGGACTCAATGCACTTAGTAGTTCCGATGAGCTCAATCCCGCTGGCGACATGTCCGGTACCGAGGTAATGCATGACCAGTTACCGGAGTCGTTTTTCGAGATTCTCGGATCCAATGCGGCTGAATTCTCGCTCTATTACCTGATCGCCATTGTCTTTGCTAACCTGGCAGGAGTCGTAGTCCAGCCACATTTCATCGCCACCGGCGGTGGTTCGGCCAAATCAGAACAGGATGCCCGGGTCGGCCTGGTGGTCGGTAACTTCCTCAAGCGATTTTGCACCCTCGGCTGGGTCTTTACCGCCCTGATTGCAGCCGCCCTCTACGCCGACGTTCCCGAGTTGATTGAGCATCCGGACCGCACCTGGGGCTATGCCTCCATGAAACTACTCAGCCCGGGCTTTCGCGGTTTAATGCTGGCCTGCTTGCTGGCCGCCCTGATGAGCAGCGTGGATGCCCAGATGGTGGTCGGAGCCGGACTCATCCTGAGAAACCTCTACATGCCCTATGTCAGGCCCCACGGCAGCGAAAAAGAATACCTCTGGGTGGGACGCCTCGTGGGAGTGATAATCGTTGGCGGATCGATCATTTTCGCCTTGACTATCTTCGACATGCTGGGGCAATTGAAGCTGACCTTCTGGTTCCCGCTCGTCTTTGCTGCTCCCTTCTGGCTTGGCATGTACTGGCGACGGGCGACGACCACTGCCGCCTGGATTACGGTCACCTACTGCCTGTTATTCTTCTTCGTCATTCCCTTCTTTGGCCCCAAGCTGGTTCCCAGCTTGCGCACCAATCAGTCGCTGACCGAATTGACAACCCACACGCAGACCACCAGGCAGGTTCTCATGTCGAAATCTGATTTACGTCGGGAATACGCGCAGGCACTCGGCGCCTGGGAGAAAGAAGCGAAACAACAACAAGATCTGAAGCCGTCACTCAGTGCAGATGGTAACAAGCTCGTTTTGTGGACCGGGCAAGAACCGACAGAATTGTTTGCCGGTAAGACACGCCAAGCGAAGACAACCACAGCAGGTGGCAAGGGCATTTACTGGGACAAGATCAACCCAAAAGACGAATCCGTTCAGCCGCAGGTCGTCACGACCGAGAGAATTGACCTGCACACGGTCCGGGAAACGTTGGCTTACCCGGCAGGAACCGAGTTGCGAGGAGCAGGTAACCTGAAGTTGAACCTCCTTTTGTACAAGCCATTTCTCGATATGAAGAACAAGTCCGGCTCATCGCTCAACGCCCTGGAACTGGTTCCCAAGATTGTGATGCCGTTCTTGGTGATGATCTTCTGCTGTTTCCTGACGCGATCTAATTCCCAGCAAGCCCTGGACCGCTACTATGCCAAGATGAAGACCCCGGTCGATCCGGATCCAGAAAAGGACCAGGCCAAGCTGGCAGCGGCCTACGCTGATCCAGGCAACACGGAGCGAGTCAAGCTGTTTCCCAATTCGAACCTGGAATTCCAGAAACCGACGGTTGCCGACATCACGGGCTTTGTCATCTCGGTAATCACCTGTTTTGCCATCATTGGATTTGCCTTCTGGATGGCCGGTATTGGGGCCGGCTAAAATTCCCACTCTTTTCTTGGATAATGTCCTATGACTCGCTACCAAACACGTCGCGACAAGCTGCGTCGACAACTGAAACGACAGGCCATGGACTCCATCCTGGTCACCAATTTCACGAACGTCACCTACCTGACGGGATTCACTGGCGACGACAGCTACCTGCTGGTCACGCCCACCGACCAGGTGATGATCAGCGATTCACGTTACAGCCAGCAGCTCGAAGAAGAGTGTCCTGGCCTGGACGTCGTGATTCGCACCTCTGCCGTGCCAATGATGGCCTCGCTGGCCAAGCTGGCTAAGAAAACGGCTATCCAAAACTTGGCCGTTGAGTCTCAGTCAATGAGCCTGGCCCTCTTCGATCAACTCGATGCCACGCTGTGCGGGGCCAGTCTCTTAAGGAGTTCCGGTCTGGTCGAAGGCCTGCGAGAAATCAAGGATGCTGATGAAATTCAGCAGATTCGCGATGCCATCGAGCTGGCCGAGCGAACGTTTGCTGTCGTGCGGGCTAGTCTACGTCCGGAACGAACCGAAAAGGAGGTGGCCTATGAAATTGAAAACCAGATCCGCCTCTTCGGTGGCTCCGGTTGTAGCTTCCCGCCGATCGTTGCCGTCGGGCCCCGGGCAGCTTTACCACACGCCCATCCTACGGATCATCAAATCAAGGAAAGTGGATTTGTCCTGATCGACTGGGGAGCGGTAGGGCACCTTTATATCAGTGACCTGACACGGGTCCTGGTGACTGGCAAAATCCCGTCCAAGCTGGAACAGATCTACAACGTTGTTCTGGCGGCGCAGGAAAAGGCGATTGCCAGGATCAAGCCGGGCGCCCTGATGAGCGACGTCGACAAGGCAGCCCGCTCAGTCATTACCAAGGCCGGCTATGGCAAGCGGTTTGGACATTCGTTAGGCCATGGAATTGGCCTCGAGGTGCATGAAGGCCCTAGCCTGGCACCCCGTCAACAACGTCCCTTGAAAGCAGGCATGGTAGTCACGGTTGAACCCGGTATTTACCTGCCAAACTGGGGGGGAGTTCGCATCGAAGATGATATCCTGGTCACCCGTGATGGCCACGAAGTGCTCAGCAATGTCCCTAAACAATTCTCAGACTGTTTCACCATTTGACCTGTTAAGATATCCCCTGGTAGCGCACAATTTACTGATTAGTATTTAATCGTGTCTGTTTTATTTTACTTTGTATTGAACGGAGAGGTCCGATGGCGGACTCTGAAAATAACGTTGATGACATCTTTGAGCTGGACCGTATTCGCCGGCTAATTGATTTAATGAAAGAACACGGTCTGACCGAAGTCGATTTGCGCCAGGGAGACCAGCAAATCCGTCTGGCCCGGGCCGACGAGACACCGGTTGTCGGCGCCTCGTTTCCCACGATGATTCCGACCGTACCTCAACCGTTCGCCCCAGCGCCGGTGGCCACCTCACCGCCCGCGGAGGTGGAAAGCAGTCAGCCGGTCGATGACGAAAATATTATCACCATCAAGGCTCCCATGGTCGGCACTTTTTATTGCAGGCCAAATCCGAACGCTGACGCCTACGTCAAGGTTGGGGACCATGTAAACGAAGATACGACAATCTGCATCATCGAAGCAATGAAAGTATTCAATGAAATCCCCGCCGAAGTCAGCGGCCGTGTGGTAGCCATCCTAGTCGACGATGATGAACCGCTGGAATTTGGGAAACCGTTGTTCAAGATCGACACCAGCAACTAATCGCCTCCGCTCATGTACAACAGAATCCTGATCGCTAATCGAGGCGAAATTGCCTTACGCGTTATTCGCGCCTGTCGCGAGATGGGGATCGAAAGCGTAGCGATCTACAGTGAAGCCGATCGGGGCAGTGCTTACCTCGACTTAGCAGACGAGGCTTATTGTGTCGGCCCCGCTAAATCTTCAGAAAGTTACCTGAAGATCGACCAGGTGATCAGTGCCGCGGAAGTCGGTAACGTGGAAGCGATCCATCCCGGCTACGGATTTCTCGCCGAAAACTCGCATTTCAATGAAATCTGTCGCAGCTGCAAGATTGACTTTATCGGTCCTCTGCCAGAAGCCATGGAGATGCTTGGCGACAAGAATCATGCTCGCGGACTAGCCCGCGAGGCAAATGTACCGGTGGTTCCCGGTAGCGACGGATTGATTGAAGACGAACGAGAGGCAGAACGGGTCGCTGAAGAAATTGGTTTCCCGGTTCTTGTCAAGGCAACTGCCGGAGGGGGTGGAAAAGGCATGCGGGTGGCAGCCAACGCGCTGGCCTTGAACACTGCGATCCAGCAGGCCAGAACCGAGGCAGAAGCCGCCTTTGGAAATCCCGGCGTCTACCTGGAAAAATACATTGAACGGCCCCGGCATGTAGAAGTCCAAATCCTGGCAGACCATCATGGAAATGTTGTCCACCTCTGGGAACGCGACTGTAGTACCCAGCGCCGTCACCAGAAACTGATCGAAGAAAGCCCGGCTCCAAACCTGCCGGAAAAATCGCGCCAGGATATGTGCCAGGCAGCTGTCCGCATCATCAAGCATGCCAACTACACCAATGCCGGAACCGTTGAATTCATTGTTGATCAGAACAACCAGTTCTACTTCATTGAAGTTAATGCCCGCATCCAAGTCGAACATCCTGTCTCAGAAATGGTCACCGGAATTGACCTGATCCAATCGCAGATCCGCATCGCTGCCGGGGAACCTCTCCCCGTCACGCAGGAGGATATCAAGATTCGTGGTGTGGCCATGGAATGTCGTATCAATGCCGAAAATCCAGAACGATTCTTCCAGCCCTGCCCAGGCAAGATCGAGCAGATGTTCATCCCGGGTGGCCTGGGAGTTCGTTTCGATTCCCATGCCCACAGCGGTTACGTGGTTCCTCCCTATTACGATTCGATGATCGGCAAACTGATTGTTCACCAGCCAACCCGTGCGCAGGCGATCGCCTGCATGATTCGCTGCCTCGATGAAATCCGAATTGAAGGAATCAAGACAACCATTCCATTTCACCGGGATGTGCTCACCCATGCGGAATTCGTCGAAGGCTGGATCGACACGGGTTTTGTGGAACGAACCTGGTTCCTGGACAAGTAACGCTTGTTCATAGCCCAACCAGAATCCAACCCCGCAATGGTTTTCGCCAGCAGAGAATCTCTAGCCGCCCCGGTTGGCGATCTTCTACTCTCTCTCTAAAATCATGGGAACTCGTCACTGGTTCGATGCCTCCTCCAGGTGGCTGACCCCCCAGGCACTATTTCGACCTGTTTACATTAAGATCCATATCATGAGCAGTTCTCTATCACCGCCCAGCAAACCGACCCACAGCTTTCAGCGAGCAGCAATCCTGTTTGCAGGAGGACCGGCACCCGCGGCCAACGCCGTCATCTCGACGGCAGCCGTTTCCTTTTTACGAGCTGGCATTGAAGTGGTCGGCATCAAGCACGGCTACTCCCAACTGATCGACTACGACCCGGCAACACCACTGCAAGAGGGCCAGGACTATGTCCAACTCGACCACCAATACTTGAAGCGAAGTCGCAACTCACAGGGTATCTTGATCGGCACTTCTCGCAGCAACCCGGGCAAGCATATCTCGCATCCGGACCATCTCGACGATCCGGAACTTTCTGCACCTCTGCAAAACGTGTATGCAGGCCTCAGATCCCTCAACGTTGATGCGCTGATCTCAATCGGAGGCGACGACACGCTCAAGACCGCCAACAAGTTCAAGATGTACCAGGATCGTCTGCCCGCCGATGAGCCTCGTATCCCCGTTGTCCATTTGCCAAAGACGATTGACAACGACTACATGGGAATCGACTTTACATTTGGTTATTTTACCGCCGTCGATACGCTGGCCACAGAAGTCCGCAACCTGATTTACGATGCGGAGGCCGCCAATGCGTATTTCCTGGCCGAAACCATGGGCCGCAGCGCCGGCTGGCTGGCATACGGAGCAGCGATCGCCGGGGAAGCCAGCCTGGTGATCAGTGTAGAAGACATCACGGGACCGTATGCAAGCGAGGAAACTTACACGAATCCTCAAACCCAGCAGCAGGAAACTCGCAACATTATGGACCTGGAGGCTGTTGTCGGCCGTATTGTCAAGACAATGCAAGCTCGCGAGCAGGAAGGAAAACCCTTTGGCGTCATCATCATCGCAGAAGGTTTGGCCGAGTTTCTTCCTTACCAGTACCTGGAAGGGATTGCCCGCGATGATCACGGCCACATCTCCATTTCCGATGTCAACTTGTCGCGCTTGATGAGCAAGTTAATCGCCCAGGCTTACGAAGCAGAAACCGGCTCCAAGCGCAAAGTAACCGGATTGCAGTTAGGGTACGAGTCCCGTTGCTCACGGCCTCACGCTTTTGACGTCATGCTTGGCAGTCAACTGGGAGTGGGAGCCTACATCGGCCTGGTCGAACAACAGCTCAATGGAGTCATGGTCTCTATCTCAGGCCAACTTGATCTGCATTACGTTCCCTTCGATGAACTGGTCGACCCTGAAACACTGGTGACCGTCGTTCGCTACATTGAATCGAACAGCGACTTTCATCGACTGGCTCGATTCCTGGAAACACACGTCAACGACTGAAGCCCTCTTCAGCTGTCAAGAGTTCCCTTGGTACTTGGTACGCCAGTGACCCTTGGATCCGTTTCGGTGGCCATCCGCAGAGCGCGGGCAGCGCTTTTGAAGATCGCTTCACTGATGTGATGGCTGTTGCGGCCATGATGCAAGACCGTGTGAAAATTGCAGAGTGCGTTGGCGGCAAATGCCTGCCAGAAATCCTCGACCAGTTCGCTGTCAAAATCGCCGATTTTGGCCGTCGGAAACTCGGCCTCGAAAACCATCGCATAGCGGCCACTCAAATCAACCGCAGTCGTAACCAGCGTTTCTTCCATCGGCAACGTAAAATGCCCGTAGCGACAAATCCCGGACTTGTCACCGACCGCTTCGCGAACAGCCTGTCCAAGACAAATGCCCACGTCTTCCACCGTATGGTGCTGATCAACGTGTAAATCTCCGGTCGCCTGCACCTCAAGATCGATCACGCCATGCTTAGTTAGCAACTCAAGCATATGGTCCAGGAACCCTACACCGGTCTTAATGGCTGCGGTTCCCGTGCCATCCAGATTAAGTTGCAGACGAATCGTCGTCTCGTTCGTCACTCGTTCGATGCCAGCCGTTCTCACCATGTCACACCTTACCCTTGAGCAATTCCAGACAAGCAGAGACCTGTTCGCCGGTTCCGACGCTGATTCTCAAACCCTCACCCCAGCCCGGATAGTTCATGTATCGGACTAAAACGCGCTCGGCTTTGAGCTCTTCATACAACGTTTTTGCGGATCGCTCCGAATGCGTACACCAAACAAAATTCGCTTGCGACGGTACCACTTGAAAACCAAGCTCCACGAGCCGACTCTCTAGCACCTGACGCGTCTCCAGAACTTTATCCCGGTTATCAGAAAGCCATTGCTGGTCGCCCAAGGCAGCCGTGGCACCAGCGATTGAAAGGGCATCGCAGTTATAGGAATCCTTGACTTTCAACAGCTGTTCAATCAGCGTCGGCTGGGCTACCAGGAAGCCAAATCGCAGGCCGGCCAACGCATAGGATTTACTGAAAGATCGTGAAACCATGATCTTCTCGCTGCGCGCGACTAACTCCAGGCAATTGGTCTGGGCAAAGTCGGCATAAGCTTCGTCCACTAAGAGCGGGCAGGGTAACTGCTCAGCCAACTCCAGCACCGCTTCCGGGGCGATCATGGTACCGCTGGGGCTATTGGGATTGGGCAAGAAGGCCAGTCGTAATTCATCCGCCGGTTGAGTAAAGTCGTCTCCCAGGCTCCAGTCGGACTGAAAAGAAATCTCCTCCCACCGCACATCCTGAATCTGGGCCAGCGTCCGGTAGAGAGTGTAGCTAGGGTAGGGGAGTCGCAATAGCGAGCCGCTGTCGGCAAAGCCTCGCGTCACAATGGTCAGAATATCATCACTGCCGTTGCCACATAAAATCCAATCGGCGGGGACTCCCAGGACCTGCTCGGCCTGCAAGCGAAATGCCGTCGAGAGCGGGTCTGGATAACGCTCTAAACCCTGGCGGGCCGCTGATTCGATGGCAGCAATCACCTGCGGTGAGGGGGGATATGGATTCTCATTGGTATTGAGCTTGATGAACTTGCCAGCCTGAGGCTGTTCACCCGCCGCGTAGCCCTCCATCGCTGCAATCACAGATCGAATTCCGGTCATAGCCTGATCACCTAAAGTCGAATATCAATACTGGCTCGATGGGCCGACAAACCTTCCTTGTCAGCCATCAACTGCACGTCCGCTGCCGCCTCCTTGAGGGCCGCCTGGTCGTAACCAATAACGCTTCCACTGCGGAGAAAATCATTAGCCGTCAATCCCGACGCCCAGCGGGCAGTCCCGCCGGTCGGTAACACGTGTGAAGGTCCCGCCACGTAGTCCCCCAGGGCCACCGGGGCATAATTACCCAGGAAGGTCGCTCCAGCATTCTGGATTTGATCGAACAAAGGCTGCGGATCGTCTACGGCAATATGAAGATGTTCCGGGGCAATAAGATTCGTGATCCGGCATGCTTCGGCGGCATCCCGAGTAAGAATCAGGCAAGCGAACTCCTCCAGGCTCTGGCGGGTTAAGTCCTCACGACTCAAACGCTGTAACTGTTCTTGAAGTTGCTGTTCCGTTGCCTCCAGCACTTCTCGACTCCAAGTTACCAGAATGCTTGCTCCCGGTGCGTGCTCCGCTTGAGCCAACAGGTCGGCTGCCACGAATTCGGGCCGGGAGGTTTCATCTGCCATCACTACCACTTCGCTAGGACCAGCAATGGAATCAATGGCCACTTCACCAAAAACATACTGCTTGGCTAAGGCAACAAACTGATTCCCCGGTCCTACCACGATATCAACTGCTTCCATTAACTCATTTCCATAAGCCAGCGCAGCCACTCCCTGGGCGCCACCAACTCGAAAAACTTGCTTAATACCTAACTCGTGGCAAGTCGCCAGCAAGTCGGGATTGTTCGCTCCGAAATCGGTTGGAGGTGCAACCACAGCAATTTCCGGTACGCCGGCTGCCAACGCCGGTACCGCCGTCATCAACAGGGAAGAGGGATAAGCGGCTGCACCACCCGGGATACAGAGGCCAGCCCGTCGCATCGGGAGATACCGCTGTTGCAAGGTGACACCGTTAGCACGTTCGACTGTGACCGACCGGTGCAAGATCGCCTGCTGGAATTCCAGGATGTTGTCGCGAATGCGTCGAATCGTCTCCAGAAACTGGGGATCCGCCGCTTGATGGGCAGCAACCAACTCTTCTTCAGAGACCGGCAGCGTCCCGGCATCCAACTCGGCACCATCCAACAGACGGCCAAAGCGTAATACTGCTTCTAAACCCTCTTCCCGAACTTCATCACAGATCCGTTGAACCACCTGTCGCGGTGAAAGCGGTTCACCGAAGACGGCGATCGTCCGTTCCCTGCCCGCCTGGCTGACCACGTTTCCACGTGGACTCAAGCGGGAGCGAAGCGAACCAAGCAACTGCTGGACATCATCGTGTTGCGTATCAATGCGTTTGATGGCTACAGGTTCTGGGCTCATATCAGATCTCGTTGACAATCAATTGTTCGCGCGTCCCGGGCAGCGCCCCGGCCGGCTGCCTCGACTACCCCGCCCCACAGTAGCAGGGACACTACACAGTCTATCAGGCAGTGACTCTGTTGGGCAGCTAGTGATGGTCTGTCGAACCACGGCCGTAAGTATCGACCAGGAAGACAACTGCCTCTCCCCGGCCAATATTACAGATCTCGTGTGGCACATCAGCCGCATAATGGGCCGAATCACCTTTGGACAGTTCGCAATGCACGTCAGCCGAGGTAACTCGAACACGGCCTTTTTCCACTGTCAGAAACTCACGCGTTCCTTGGAAATGGGCCGCACTTGTCAAGACTCCCTCCGGCTTGAGTACTAATTGATAAAACTCAACCTCCTTCTCCAACTGGAGTGGTGAAAGCGTGCGAATTCGACAATTATGATCGTCGCGAAACAGGTAAGCCTCATCGTCAGAACGGATAACATCGATGCGACTGTTGGGGGCCGATGTTTCAACCAGTTCACCGAGTGTCAATTGAAAGGCCTGGGCAATCCGGTAAGCAACTCCCAGAGTCGGGCTGGCTGTGCCACGTTCAATTTGACTCAACATACTGCGACTAACGCCGCTGATCGATGCCAACTGCTCTAACGTCAAACCTTTCCGTCGTCTCATCAACTTGACACGCTGGCAGACCTGTTGGTTCAGGGGCAGCGGCGAGGCCGGTTGTGACGGCTCCCTGGCAGCCGATTTTGACTGTTTTTTCTTGCCCATAAAGTTGGACTCCCTGCTGGCAAAAGGTCGCCTGTTTGGTCTAAAAATCTCTACTGGCCATCTCCCCACAATCTCATGGGAATTGCCTGAAACCATCAATTCTAGTTTCCGCGGGTTGCAAGTAAATCTACTTTTTTCTATGATTGTGGAAATTAATTCTAGGATACCAGAATCAAGGAAGTGAGGGTAGGCTCATGATCCGGACGCTTCCGGATACGATGTTGGCCGTCAAGAAACTCGCGGATGCCCCAGGATTGGACTGGTCTCCCGAAGCCACCGTTCCAGAGCTGTCAGCTGGCCATGCGCTGATCGCAGTAACCCATGCCGGCATCTGCGGAACCGATCGCCATATTTACGAATGGGATCACTGGAGCCAAAGTCGCGTCAAGCTCGGCATCACGATCGGCCACGAACTCTGTGGCCAGGTCATCGCGGTCGGCCCCAACATACAACGGGCAGAAGTGGGGCAGCGCGTCAGCGCAGAGGGACATATTGGCTGCGGCACCTGCCCGAACTGTCGAACCGGGGAAGCGCATATCTGCCAGTCTGTCGACATCCTGGGAATTGATCGCGACGGTTGCTTCGCCCAGTTCGTCGCTGTGCCGGAAGAAAACCTCTGGCCAGTCCATCCGGACATCCCGGATCATATTGCTGCGGTCTTTGACCCACTAGGCAATGCCGTGCACACGGTGATGTCTGCAGGGGTGAGTGGCCGTAGTGTTCTCATTACCGGAGTTGGAATTATTGGCTTAATGGCGGTCAGCGTGGCTCGCGCTGCCGGAGCCAGCCAGATTGTCGTTACCGACACCAATACCCAGCGACTTGAGCTGGCCCGGGAGCTCGGTGCCGACCAGACCTTCCAAGCCAACGATTCTCAATGGCCAGAAAAAGTTAGCTATTTATCACACGGCCAGGGGCCGGAGATCCTGCTGGAAATGAGTGGTCACCCGCAAGCCATCCGTGACGGATTTCGCGCCTTAGCCAATGGAGGTACGGCAGCTTTATTAGGATTACCCAAGGAACCGATCTCCTTTGATCTGCCCAACGACATTATCTTCAAGGGCGCCAAGGTCCTCGGGATTAATGGTCGCCGCATGTTTGACACCTGGTACCAGATGGAACGATTTCTACTCGCCGGACGCTTGAACCTGGAACCAATTATTACTCATCAACTCGAACTGGCAGACTTCGATCGAGGCTTCAAGATGATGCAATCCGGTGAGGCCATCAAGGTCGTTCTCAAAGTCCCCCAGGAGGAGAAACTATGCCCAACGTCGACTTCCAGCGTCGAAGCCGGGAGCTATTGAGTTCACTCAAAGATTCCCGGCAGCTGAAAGAATTCTACTACTTGCAAGGAGCACTCGGACCGACGGCCCAAATTGACGGCATCGGTGAAGTGATTGTTCTCTGTTCCAATAATTACCTGGGGTTAGCCAGCCATCCCGAGGTTGTGGCTGCCGGGATTGAAGGACTCAATACCTATGGAGCGGGCACATCATCGGTCCGTTTCATCTGTGGTTCCCTCGCCTGCCACCGACAGTTAGAAGCGACCATCAGTCGCTTTGTCGGCACCTCCGCAGCTTTAAGCTATGTCAGCTGTTGGAATGCGAACGAAGCTGTCTTTCCGACACTCACAAGTGCCGGTGACGTCCTGCTGTCCGACGAGTTGAATCATGCCAGTATCATTGACGGCTGTCGCTTGATGAGTAAAGACGTCCAAAAATCCGTCTACCGCCATAGTGACCTGGAAGACTTGGAAGCAAAACTCAAAGCGCATGCTGCTGCCAATTGTCGCTGGGTAGTCACCGATGGAGTTTTTAGCATGGAAGGTGACGTCGCGCGACTTCCCGAACTGGTCGCCCTCTGCAACGAATATGACGCCATGCTCGTGGTTGATGATTCTCACGGAATCGGAGCGCTCGGCGACAGCGGTCGGGGAACGCCAGAGTACGCTGATCAACTGGGGAAAATTGATGTTCTGACTGGCACGCTGGGAAAAGCACTCGGCGGAGCGGCGGGAGGCTATGTCGCTGCCTCTGAGGATGCCATCGCAGTTCTCGAGCAGCGTGCCAGGCCCAGCTTGTTCTCCAATGCCTTACCAGCCACCGTCGCCTGCAGTGCTCGTAAAGCAATTGAAATCCTCGAATCTCAGCCAGAATTAGTCAGCCAACTGCATAGCAACGTCGCTGTTATTCGCGCAGGACTGGCCAACTTGGGGTTTGATTGCCCTTCCTCTCCAACAGCGATCATTCCCATCATGATCGGCGATGCTGCCGATGCGATCCAAAAGAGTGAGCGATTACTCGAATTGGGTGTGATGGTCATTGGATTTGCCTATCCCGTGGTACCGCAGGGAGAAGCGCGTTTACGGGTCCAAGTCTCGGCAGCTTTAGAGAAAAGCCACCTGGAGAAAATCTTGGACGCTTTTGCTAAACTATAGGCATGTTACGCTGGGCGGTGGCGGACGTAAAACCAGGCTGCCTCCAGAATCACCATACCCCTCACTGGCCACAACTGAACGAGGATATTTTCAATGCCCAAGGCACCGATTGATTTACGCAGCGACACCGTCACCCAACCCACAGCTGGGATGCGCGACGCCATCGCTCAATGCCGAGTGGGAGATGACGTGATCGACGTCGATCCCACGGTTGCCCAGTTACAGGAGCGGATTGCCCAACTACTGGGAAAAGAAGCGGCCATCTTCATGCCCTCGGGAACCATGACGAACCAGGTGGCGTTGCGAGTTCACTGCCAGCCTGGTGACGAGTTTATTTGTGAAGCCAACTGCCATATCTACAATTACGAACAAGGTGCTTTTGCCCAACTGAGCGGCTTAGTCGCCCAAACCGTCATGGGGGATTTCGGCATCTTGCAACCCGCACAACTGGTCGGCCTCATCAAACCGGACGACGAGCATTTCGTGAGAACGCGACTGCTTTGCCTGGAAAATACTCACAACCGCGGATCGGGACGAGTTCAACCCTACGACCTGGTGGAAGAAATCTGCCAGTCCGCTCATGAAACCGGCCTCATGACTCACCTGGATGGTGCCCGCCTTTTTAACGCAGTCGCTGCTTCCGAGATCCCCGCCGATCAATGGGCTCAGCACTTCGACACGGTCAGTGTCTGTTTCAGCAAAGGACTGGGCGCTCCGGTTGGCTCAGCCCTGGCTGGCACCGAGGAAATGATGCGGGAAGCACGTCGGCATCGCAAGCTGTTCGGGGGCGGAATGCGACAAGCGGGTGTTATCGCAGCAGCAGCCTTATACGCGCTCGATCACCATCGCGACCGATTGACCGAAGATCATGACAACGCTCAAACACTGGTCAACGCCATTGCCTCCAGTGAAGGAATTTGCCTTGATCCGGCTGAAGTCGATACGAATATCGTTATGTTCCAGGTTGATCCGGAACTCTGTAGCGGGCCCGGATTCGTAGCAGCGCTCAAATCCAAGGACGTGCTGGTCCTGGCAGTCGGTCCCCAGCGGGTACGAGCCGTCACCCACCTGGATGTCACGAGCGAGCAAGTGGAGCAGGCTGCCAGCATCATTGCCGAAACGGCGCAGGCGGCCCGACAGGGAACTCTGGAAATCGTCGGGGAAGGCGCTCACTACTAAGAAGTCGGCGACCCTAGATTCCGGCCAGGCGAGTCGCCTGGTAAACGCGATCGATGGCAATCGTGTAGGCTGCAGTCCGTAAACTCACAGCTTTCTCCATCGCCGTCTCCCAAACCTCTTCGAACGATCGCGACAGCACGCTATCCAACTCCTGACGGACACGATCCAAACTCCAACGATAGTGTTGGCGATTTTGAACCCATTCGAAGTAGCTAACCGTGACTCCACCAGCATTGGCCAGGATATCTGGCAACACGGTAATCTTTCGATCATGAAGAATCTGGTCGGCGGTCGGCGATATGGGCTGATTGGCAGCTTCCACAATCAACTTCGCCTGGATTTGATCAACGTTGTCTTCCGTGATTACATTCCCAATAGCCGCTGGAATCAACAACTCTGTTTCCAGTGTCAGTAATTCCTCGTTTGAAATTCGCTCACCCTCGTCATAACCCTGCAGACTGCCGTCGTTCTTCAGGGAATGGCGCAAGATTCGTGGTACATCGATCCCCGCTGGCTGGTAGATTCCCCCATGACGATCGCTCACGGCAATAATCGGGAACTCAGCTTCGTTTAGATACTTGGCTGCATGGGCTCCCACATTCCCAAACCCCTGGATCACGACCCGTGTCTCAGTGACCGGTTTCTGCAGCCTTCTGAGCAACTTGAACGTCAGGATACCAACCCCTCGCCCGGTTGCTTCTTCGCGCCCCTTGGCACCAAAGAACTCGACCGGCTTACCGGTGGCACAGGCCGGGTTAAACCCATGGTACTTCTCCCACTGGCTGCGAATCCAAGCCATCTCCTCGGCCCCGGTACCCATGTCCGGCGCAGGAATATCCTTGTCGGGGCCAATCACGTCATGAATCTGGTCAACCAGCTTTCGCGTAACTCGTTGTAGTTCCTTGCGGCTCAATAAATGTGGATCGAGTGAGATACCACCCTTGGCGCCACCAAAAGGAATATTGACGACTGCCGTCTTCCAGGTCATCAGGGTCGCCAGGGATCGAACGTCATCCAAATCAACTTCCGGATGGTATCGCAATCCACCTTTCATCGGCCCTCTCGAGTTATCGTGTTGAACCCGGTAGCCAATGAAAGTACGCAACGTACCATCGTCCATTTCCACGGGAATTTGAACTTGCAACTCGCGTTGCGACGCGAGCAACAACTCACGTTCTGCCGGCTCCAAGGCCAACAAATCAGCTGCCCGCTGAAAAAATATTTGAGATG